>NZ_APIO01000014.1:0-107532 GCF_000408945.1 Pseudomonas sp. G5(2012) | reverse complement strand
CCCCCCCCCCCCCCCCCCCTTCCCCCGCCCCGCCGTAAGCGGTCACGATGTCCGCACCGACCACCTGGTCAATCCCGTAGTCCCCACCCTTGACCAGCACATCCGGCTTCACCTCGCGCAGCAAGTTCTCCGGCGTGCCCTCAGCGAAGCTGATCACCCAATCGACGGCACCCAGGCCTGCCAGCACCGCCATGCGTCGGTCGACACTGTTGATCGGACGGCCAGGCCCTTTCAGGCGGCTGACCGACGCATCGTCGTTGACCGCAACGATCAGGCGATCGCCCTGCGCCCGTGCTTGCTCCAGGTACGTCACGTGCCCGGCATGCAGGATGTCGAAGCAACCGTTGGTGAAAACGATCTTCTCGTTATGCGCACGCGCATCATCGACTGCCAGCAATAGCTGCTCCAGGCCCAGCACACCGCGCTCGGAACCCTGATCGCGCTGGATGGCACGCCGCAATTCCGGCGCGCTGATGGCCGCCGTACCGAGCTTGCCGACCACGATGCCTGCCGCCAGGTTGGCCAGGCCCACTGCGTGTGGCAGTTCCTCGCCAGCAGCAATCGCCGCTGCCAAAGTGGAAATTACCGTATCGCCAGCACCGGTCACGTCGAACACTTCACGGGCACGTGCCGGCAGGTGCAATGCTGGATGATCCGGGCGCAGCAAGGTCATGCCGTGTTCGCCACGGGTCACCAGCAAGGCGCCCAGGTCCAGGTCGTGCATCAGCTTCGCGCCTTTGTTCACCAAATCATGCTCATCGACGCAACCTCCGACGATGGTTTCGAACTCGCTGAGGTTCGGCGTGATCAGGCTCGCACCGCGATAAATGGAAAAGTCCTTGCCCTTGGGATCCGCCAGCACCGGAATGCCTCGGGCACGGGCGGCCTGGATCAACGCCTGATGGTTTTTCAGCGCGCCCTTGCCGTAGTCGGACAGTACCAGCACCTTGATGCCTTCGAGCAGTTCATCGACCTGCACGGACAACGCCAAAGCGTCGGTGGCGAAGGGTTCTTCGAAGTCGATGCGCAGCAGTTGCTGGTGACGACTCATGACCCGCAGCTTGACGATGGTCGGCTGGTGGGCAATGCGCTGGAACAACGCGCGCACACCGGCACCCTTGAGACTATTGACCAGGCTGTCGGCGGCTTCATCGTCGCCAGTCACTCCGACCAGCGAAGCCGGCGCGCCGAGGGCGGCAATGTTCAACGCAACGTTGGCGGCACCGCCCGGGCGGTCCTCGATGTGATCGACCTTGACCACCGGTACTGGCGCCTCAGGGGAAATCCGTGAGGTACCACCATGCCAGTAACGGTCGAGCATGACATCGCCGACCACCAAGACAGGGGCTTGATCGAATCGCGGCATGGACAACTTCATGGAGCAACCCACATACAAAATGAACAGGGGCGCGATATTAACACAGGGTGAGTCAGGCTCACCCTGATGTCGGTATCAGGCGATGTCTTCGGCCGGCGTATCGAGCCCCATCGCATGCAGCCGCGAATAGTAGCCATTTTGCGCCAGCAATTGAGAGTGGGTCCCACGCTCGACGATTTCGCCGTGGTCCATCACCAGGATCAGGTCGGCCTTTTCGATAGTCGACAACCGGTGAGCGATGACCAGCGTGGTACGACCCTTCATGACTTGATCCAGCGCTGCCTGAATGTGGCGCTCGGACTCGGTATCAAGTGCCGAGGTTGCTTCATCGAGAATCAGCAACGGAGCATTTTTCAACAAGGCCCGGGCAATCGCCAGGCGCTGGCGCTGACCGCCGGACAGCAGTACGCCGTTTTCCCCGACCTGGGTATCCAGGCCTTGCGGCATCTGCGCGATGAAGTCCATTGCATAGGCGTCCGCGGCAGCCTTTTCAATGTCTTCGCGAGGTGCGCCAGCCAAATCGCCGTAGGCGATATTGTTAGCGATGGTGTCATTGAACAGGGTCACATGCTGTGTGACCTGCGCTACGTGCCGACGCAGATTGCGCAGGCGATAGTCTTCGATTTCGACATCGTCGAGCAGGATCTCACCGACTTCATGATGGTAGAAGCGCGGTATCAGGCTGGCGAGAGTCGATTTGCCGCTGCCAGAGCGACCCACCAGGGCGATCATCTGTCCCGGCGCGGCGGTAAAGCTGATGTTCTTCAGCACCTCACGCTCTGTGCCTGGATAGGTGAAGCTCAGGTTGCGTACTTCCAGATAGCCGTTGACGCGATCACGCTCAACGGTTCCGTTGTCGACTTCCGGCTCAACGTCCAGTTGCTCGAAAATGCTTTCGGCACCAGCGACACCTTTCTGAATGGTCGAACTGACTTCCGACAGCTGCCGGATCGGCTTGGGTAGCAGACCCGCCGCAGTGATGTAGGCCACCAGGTCACCGGCGGTTGCATCACCACGCAGGAGCAGCACCAGGAACATCAGAGCGGCCATGGCGGTGTAGATCACCAGCTGCAACATCGGCGTATAGACCGCACCGGTCTTGGTCATACGTAGTTGCTTGTCGGTGTTGCCCTGGCTGGCTTCGGCAAAACGCCGCTCTTCGTAGCTCTCGCCACCGAAACTGCGCACTACGCGATAACCCTGGATGGTCTCGGAAGCCACATGGGTCACGTCGCCCATCGCCACCTGGATCTTCTTGCTCTGCTTGCGGAATTTCTTGCTGGTATTACCCACCATGAATGCAATCAGCGGCAGGATCGCCAGCATCACGAGGGTCAGTTTCCAGTTCATCCACAGCAGGTAGGCAAACAGGAAGACCACGGTAAGGCCTTCGCGGATAACTACCTTGATGGCATCGGTGGCGGCACCGGTCACCATGGTCACGTTGAACGTGATTCGCGAGATCAGATGCCCGGAATTGTGGGTATCGAAGTAGCGATTCGGCAGGACCAGCAATTTATTGAACAACTCGACGCGCAGGTCATGCACCAGCCCCAATGACACCTTCGCCAGGTAATAGTTACCGAGGAAGGAGCCCAGGCCTTGCCACGCCGCGATCAGGATGATCAGCAGTGGCACGGCCATCAGCAGCTGCAAGTCCTTCAGGTAGGGGACGTCGGGAAAGAGCACCGCTTCAGGATTGCTCAGGCCATCGACGAAATACTTGAGAATCCCCGCCAGCATCGGCTGTGTGGAGGCAAAGATCACGAAGCCCACGATACTCAGCAAGAAAAGACCGAGATAAGGTTTTACATAACCCAACAGCCGAAAATAGATTTTCAGGCTGGAGTCCTGTCCCGCTTTGGGCGGTGCGTCACTCATCGTAGAGCTCACTGGTTAGGAAGAACGCGAAATTTTATCACAAGCGTCAGGATTGACCCGCGCCCATACCAAAACACTGGCCAGGCCAATGGGCAACCAGCTGATAAACCATTCAGCCCTTGGAGTACCATTCAGGCTGGCGGCGTCAAACTGCATCGCCAGGGTAGAGAACAGCCATATGCCGATGATTCCCTTGGCATAGAGTGTTTCCCGAACCTTCCACGCTTCGCGCAGTACAGCGATCCAGGTCGCAGCCCACAACAATAATCCCGGCAGGCCCAATTCGATGGCCACATGGGTGAACAGGTTGTGCGCGTGGTCAAAATACTGCCCATCGGCAAACACCGTGTAGTGACTGCCAAGGCCCAGGCCCCGCCATGGGTGCTCGGCGATCATTTGCAGACTGGCCAACAGGATCTGCGGGCGATAGGAAGCGCCGCGCGCCAGTACCAGGGATTCGAAAAGCCAGAACGCAAGCATGGCGACGATCAGTGCGACCGCCGCAATGATGCGACTGCGCCGGTCACCGCACCAGATCGGCATGGCAAGTATCGTGAGAAACATTGCCAAGGCAGCGCCGCGGCTCTGGCTGAGCAGAACGAATAACCCCAGGAAACCCAACGCAACGGCACAAACCACCTGCATCGCGCCAGTACGTGGCGCCCAGAGCACCAGCCACACCGCAGCCAACCCGATGACGTAGCCGCCCAGAATCGGATGGGCCAATTCGCCCAACCCTTCCACACGTGAACTCCAGGCGTTGCCTTGCATCCCATAAAATTTGACGATCGCCACCAATGCAGTGACAGCCAATCCTATGCCTCCCCACTGCATGATGCGGATCACGCGCTCGGGGCGGGCACTGGCGAATACCGGGAAAAACAACAGGAATACCACGACGTACAGCACACGCTTGGCTGCGCGTTCCAGGTCAGGGGTATTCGACCAGGAAAGGCTGAGCAGTGACCAGATCACCAGCCCGAGCAACGGCAGGTAGATCCAGCGCTGGTCATGGAATAATTCCCGAAGCCGGGCCCGCGCGGGCCAGCAGAAGATGATTGCAGGCAACCAGAGAAACGCCACCAAGCCTTGTTGATAGAGCTTGTTGGTAGGCGCAATGGCGATGGCCAACAAAAACCACAAAAGACCTACTGCCATCCATGCTTGCGCCCAACGAGTTTCTTGCATCAAATTGCTCCTGTAAGCGTTCGCCTACCCAACCCGACATGGTTAAAGCTGAATTTTTTCGGCATCATTGCCCGCCACTGTGCCCCGTTCTTCCAACAAGGCTTTCTACGATGCAATGTTCCCGGCTCCCTCAAGCAGCCCTAGATCAATTGATTGACGGTGCCAAAGTACTCGAGGCCGACAGTTACGGGCCAAAAGTCTACCTGTTGCAAGATGGGAATATCCTCAAACTGTTTCGCCGCAAGCGTATTTTTTCATCTGCCTTGTTTCGTCCATACTCGAAACGCTTTATCGACAACGCGCTCGAACTGCAAAAGCTCGGTGTGCCGACCTTGCAGGTCCTGCAGTATTACCGACTGCAGGCGCCGGGCATGACAGCCGTGCTGTACCAGCCATTGCCAGGCCAGACCCTGCGCCAGGTCGCCAGCAAGGACGGATTCAACTGGCCGCAAGCCTTGCCAGAATTGGCCGCACTGATACGCAGCCTCCATCAATCGGGGATTTACTTCCGCTCACTGCATCTGGGCAACATCGTGATCACGCCCGACAATCGTATGGGGCTGATTGACGTGGCTGACATGCGGTTCCTGCGAGCCCCATTGCCTCGCCACTTGATCAAGCGCAACCTGCAGCATTTCGCACGCTATATTGCGCGCGAGAACCTGAACGACACCTTTCCGATGCAGGCATTGGAGCAGGCAGTGTTGCCATCATGAGAGTAGCGCACGGGCGGTCTGGCTGAAGCTCAGCCAGGCTTGATCCGGCGCTAACGCTTGGAATTGTTCAGCAGCGACCGCTTCGGCAGAGACACTGAACGCTCGCAAGATCGCTTCGCGCCACGCACTCACGTCATCAACCGGGGCATACCAGCCGCTATCGGCCAACTGTTCGCGAAACACCGGTAACTCACTGCACAGTACCGGAACGCCCGCCATGACCGCCTCCTGCATGATCAACCCCAGGCCTTCTTCCCGCGAAGGGATCGCCACCCAGTCGAAGGCACGATAAAGACGCGCCGCGTCATCCAGATGGCCCGGCAGCAAGACTTGCTCACGCAGTCCCAGCTCATCGATTCGCGCTTGCAGCGTGGCCCGAGCGCTGCCCTCCCCGACAATGACCAATCTCAGGTCGGCGCGCTTGTGCAATGCCCCCGCAAAGGCATCGAGCAGGCAAATGAAGCCCTTCTCCGAAACCAGGCGCCCCACCGCTCCCAATATTGGCCCTCCGGTCGCAGACAGGCCCAAGCGGCTCAACGCCTCTTCCCGAGGAAGTAAAGCGCTATGGAAAGCGGCAGGCTCAAAGGCACTGCGCAATGTCACGACCGGTACCTGCAAGTCACGATTCAGGGAAGTTGCGAGGGTGTTCGACACGGCAGCCAATGCCAGCTGGGAGGATGGGAGCTGTTGGAAGAGCGCTCGATCACCTGCATGCAGCCGCGTCGCCCCATGAAAAATGACCACTACACGGATATGCGGCAACCCCTTGAGTATCGGCAACAGCGTGCGCGCCACTCCCAACCCGTCAAGCAATAGCAAACGCGCGTCGCTGTCCTTGAGGGCGCGGTGAAACCGGGCGCGCATCCAGGGTTTGGTCAATCGCCAGAAATGCCGCCCTTTCAATTGGGCAGAAGTCAGCCCCCATTCACGGATCTCACCAACGTTCACTCCACATTCGCGCGCACCTCCCTGAAGCAACCAGGTTTTCACCGGGGCCGAGGGTAAGGCATGAGACAGTATCTGCTGATGCACCTTGTGGATCGAGGCAAATGGAGCACCACCGGCCCACATCACATTGAGAATACTCATAGGGCAAGCAGCCAATACAAAAGGTAAAGGGGATAAGCTGCGGTGTCGCTACTTGATGGTCCAGCCAATGCAGACTCCCAACAACAAAAACAAAACGAATTTGACCTGTTCGCGCCGACTACGACGCGCCTTGCGCTGTCGCTCGATAGGCGTTTGCACGTGCAGGCCAAACCCGGTGTGCATGACTGCGTCCGCTTCAAGCGTCAGGGCAGTCAGATTCAGCTGTGCGTATCGTTGTGACAGCGCTTTCTCTCCACCGTGCCCGGAGAATGGCGCGCACAATCGATATTCCTTTACCCTCCGCAGGCCCGGGTTCAGCGAGAACCCCTGCCACTGCGGCTTGTCGGAAATCAATGGATGGCAAGCCACTCCACCTACGACCTCACGCGGCCCCAGATGAATGTAGGGACTGTGAACCCGCAGATCATGAGTATAGCTACGCAGCCACACTTGCAGGATTTCCGGGCGCAATTGGAGAATGGTCATGGAGTCTTCCACAAACCCTGGGCGATAGAATTCCCAGTCATCCTCGCAATGGAAGATGTAGTTCGTGCTGACGTGTTCGTACGCCAGGTCGATTGACGCCAGTTGACCCAGCTTGGGTCGATTGACGAACACCGTGCAGTGTTCCTTCCAGTTAGCTGGAATGACCGCGTGAACGCCTTCGTCACCCGCATCCTCAGTGATGAACACTTCACGGATAGGGGCCGTATTGAATCGATCGAAGCTCTCGAGTGTAGTCTTCAGCAGATCCAGGCGACCACAGCTTGTGACCACTAGCGTGATGTCACTCTCGTGGGAAAAATGCACGGTTTTCTCAATAGGATAAAAGTGGTCAGCAATATCAATGGCCGGCCTACACTTGTCAAACACCCAAATTGAGTCGAATTCTTTCCAACAGACTCAGCGGCGCACGGGCACGCAGTGCAGGCTCAAGCTCCTCAACGATACGCTGGCCGATGCGTGCAAAGCTGAACTGACTGACCGCCAGCTCCTGACCGTTGCGCGCGATACGCTGCGCCAGTTGCGGGTCGCTGCGCAGAATGGCCAGCTTTTCCTGAAGCTGTGCAATGTCCCGATACAACACCACGTTGTGCATATCCTGCAAGCCCAGCGCTTGGCATTCCGCGGCACCCTGATCATAGGCTAGCAAGACACAGCCACAGGCCATGGCTTCGAAGTTCTTGATCATGAATTCGCCCATGCCGACGTCCGCACTGACGAAAAATCGAATGCGGTTAAGCGTATCGCGGTACTCCTCGCCGGACTTGGTACGAGTGACAACCAGGGGTTCGACACTCGCCAGCTCATCGAGCAGCGCCTTGCGGCCGCTATAGGCAACGCTGTTGGTACTGCCAACGAACGCCAGCTCGATATCCCGCTCGCGCCCTTGATCTTCAAGCTGCGTCTGGTCGTAGCCCTTGGGAACGAACACTGCATCGAAGCCCTCCGAACGCAGGCGCTCGGTGACAACGAAACCGGAACTGATGACTCGCGCCCACGGCAATCGACGGTAGTGCGCACTGAACTTACCGGTGTACTTGCAAGGAATGTAGTTCTGGTAGGCATCGTGCTCGAGGATGACCAGGTTGGGAATCGTACGGATAAATCCGACCTGGCGGATCTCCTGCTTGAACCGCAGGAAAAACACGATCCGGTCGTACCGGGACACGTCGACTTCACGCCGGAAATAACTGCGCAGGTTGCGCTGTTCCTTGCTGCTCAACCACCGCAAGTCGCACTCGCAATGAGCCGCCACCCCGTCGTACAGACGGTCCAGGATGGCCCGCTGATCTTTCTGCACCAGAAATAGAACTTTCATCGTCTTCCTTGCCACAACAGGCAAATGGAGCAACACCTGAAACCGGACCTGCCCTCAGACGGCCGACCTTCAGGCCCATGACACCTTATAAACGCCAAAACAGTTCCTGGCGTCGCACAGCCTTGCGAAAAAATTCATTTTCGCCGTAACGCGAACCGGCCCGGCCCGCCAGAAACCGCTGCAACCCACGCCGCAAGCGACGCTTGAATGGCGGCGGCGGTTGCAGGTCGTGCATCATCGCCAATGCCATTGCCTTGTCACGCTGCTGAGCCAGGGAAAGCTGCAGGCAGTAGGGATGCATCTGCTGACCAAGATCGAACACGGGAGGAAGGGCAATAGCGGTGCCGGTGTCACCCATCGGCCAGCGATCGTTGTCATGAAGGTGATTGGCATAGCCCAACAGCGTCGGTTGCCAATCAAGCCCCTTTAGCGCTTCGAGCACTGCTGCCTGCGCACAAAAATGATCGGGATGGGGATCAAGGGTCGGGTGCGGCAATACGATTACCTCAGGCCGGGCACGCAGCAGCAGGGCTTGCAGATCTGCCAGCAGGTTGTTCCAGGTTGGCGCGCCATCGACATCGCCCGGCAGGCCAAACGGGTTCAATTGGCGAAATACCCGGGTGTCGTGCAAATCCGCTTCCCGCGAGCCTATCGGCTTGGCGGGCGATGCCTGCATGGCTTCCAGTTGCAAGCAGAAATAGCCCAACTGCACGCAATGGTCTGACGGCACTCCCGCCCAGCGCGGCACGGCAATACTGTCCCAGGCACGCAAACGGCCTTTCAGGCGCGCCGCCTCGACCTTGTTCATGCCCATGCGTTGATAATGTTCGGCTTCGATTTCACCGGCGGTGAGCGTCACGATCCAGGCTTCATCTGCCTGACTGTACAAACCGTAAGCCGCGAGCTCGGCATCATCGGCATGCGGGGCGATGACCATCACCCGTTGACGGCGAAAGTCCGGATGTTCAAAAGCCCACAACACAGGCTCACCCTGTAGCCGGCAGAATCTCCCACGCAGGCGCAACTCACCGCGCGACAGCACCTGGGCCTGGCCGCTGAGGTTGAGGTAACGCAGGCCGTCCACTCCCCGTTCGAAGGTCTGCCGGTCAGGGCTGTCGCCCCCCGTCAACTCGACCACTGGATCGAAGAAACGTCCCAGCCACGTGCTTTTTACCTTGAGGGCCAGCACCAGCGTCGCGTCGTCGACCAGCATGACGCCCTCATCCAGGCGCAGGTGCTCCCCGTTCAGGTGAACCTTGGGCTGCGGGGTGTAGGGCGTAAAGGTGTACTGATAGTCGTCTTTGGCGCTATAGAACAGGTGATCGGCAAACCAGGCTTCGTGGGCCACCCAGCCCACCAGCGCAAGCACCAGTGGCAACCACCACACCACCAGGATGCCGGACAGGATCAACAGCACCAGCGCCACCAGCAGACCGATGCGTTTATTGCGCCGATGGCGCTTGAGCAATTGCTGTTTGCGGGTCATGGCTTGACTCATACGGTGTAGACCGGCACAGGGTTGCACCAGCGATCCTTGTATTCCCGGTCGGCACGGCCAAAGGAAAAGCGCAGGGGCTTGTCCAGTGCCCTGGCGTGCTCCCAGGCGCTTTGGGTGTTGAGAAAACTCAGTACGCTACCGGGACTGAACTCGCGGGTTTCGGGATCGACACCGCCATTGATGTATTCAACGCTGATCCATTGCGGCGTCTCAACGCGATAAACCAGTTGAATGGCGATGGCGGCATCATTGAGGAAGATCACCGAACCGATCAGAAACTCGCGCAACAACTCGATGACCTCGGCCATGCGTTCGGCACCGGTTGCCGGGAAACCCCAGCGACGCAGGAACAAATCACAATAGATCGCGCCCAGCTCCTGACTGGAAAACTCGGAAACCGCTCGCACGACGCCACCCGCTTCCTCCAGCAACCTGAGTTCGCGACGCTGGTTGTAGCGAAATTTCTTCGACAACTCTTCGGGCGTGCGGGCCATGGCCAGTTGTTCGGCCTGCAGCCTGATACCGGTGAAACGGTTTTCGTTGAGCGCCGACAAGTAGCGGCCACGATGGCGCAAAGGTGCCTGGGCATCGGTGGCAGCCGGCAGGATGATTTCGGCATTGCCGAGGTCGAACAAGCCCTTCTTGCCGTGACGCTTGAGCACGTCCTTGGACAAGGCAAGGTCGCGCCCCCAGGTCGGAATCGCCGCCTTGATTTCGCCGCCTTGCTCCCACGCCAGGTATCGCACTGGGATGTCGGCGAGCCGCGCCAGGCGCTCGACCACCAGCGGGTGAGTGGCGACGCTGCCGCCATAACGCTGCCAGGCCTCGGCATAAGTCGAGGCATCGGATAGCGACCAGCCGCGTTCGCGCCAGCCTTGAAATCGGTTGAGCATCAGCCCCTCTGTGCCAGTTCGGTAACGTGCGGCAAGTGCCAGAAAGCATCGCGCACCGCGCGGTCGGAGAAGCGTTCACGCAGGCGCTCAAGCATCAACTCGGCGCACTGGCGACGTTGCTGCTCGTCCATTGCGGCCAGATGTTGCAGGCCTTGAGCCAAGTGCTCGGCATCGCCCAAGGGAAACAGGATACCAACGCCTTCGACCACTTCCTTGGCTCCGCCACAGGCCGTTGCGAGCAATGGCACGCCCGCCGCCATGGCTTCGAGCAGCACCATGCCGAATGGTTCATGATCGGAACTGAGGGCAAACACATCGAAAGCGCTGAAATACCGCCGGGCCTCAGGGACCTGACCAAGGAACAGCACCCGGTTGCCAATCCCCAACTCGAGAGCCTGGGCCTTCAAATCCTGTTCCAGACGACCGCTACCCAAAATGACCAGTTGGCTGTTGGCCGGCAACCCGGGGAGCGCCTTGGCAAAACCTTCCAGCAACGTGGCTTGATCCTTGTCCGGGTGCAGACGACCGACGTTGCCGACGATCCAGGCATCCGCAGACAGGCCGAGGGTCTCGCGCGCCTCGCGAGCCGACACCTGGCTAGCCTGCAAAGCCGGTACATCGATCCGGTTATAGAGCGTCTGGATCCTTGCCGCCGGCCACTTCGGCAGGCATTGGCGCATGTCGTCACGCACGGCATCGGACACCCCGAGCAGGCTCAGGCGCTTGCGGAAAATATGCGCGAAGAGCTTGCGTGTGCCGCGCTTGTAATCGTCAAACGCATGGTGCACGCCAATCACCGGCAACGAGGTGCCGAGCAAGGCGATGTAGATCGGCTTGAAGCGATGGGCAATGCAGAAACTGAAATTGCGCGAAGCGGCGATCTTGCGCAGATCGCCAATGGCGCCCAGCTTCAGGCCACGAATGGCCTTGGAGCTGTACTCCATGAACAACACTTCATCCGAGGCGCAACCCGCGGCCACCTCGGCATCGGCGACCCCGGTCAGAAACACCGTGGTCACGCGATAGCCGGTGCCCGCGAACAGGCTGGCGTACTGCCGGGCGCAGTCCAGGAACGGCCCGTCATAGCCGTGACAAAACTGCAGCACATGGCGTTCAGCCGAGCGTGTCATAGGTGTCCGCGCCCTCTTTGACCACCAGGATGTCTTCCATGATCAGATACTGTAGATCCGAACCGAAGAACATGTTCAAGGCGTCCGTCGGCGAGCAGATCATCGGTTCGCCACGACGGTTGAGCGAGGTGTTCAGCGACACGCCGTTACCCGTCAGGTTTTCCAGTGCCTTCATCATGTCGTAGTAGCGTGGGTTGTATTCACGCTTGAGCACCTGGGCCCGGGACGTGCCGTCTTCGTGAACGACTTCCGGCACGCGGGTTTTCCATTCTTCAGCCACTTCGAAAGTGAAGGTCATGAACGGCGCCGGGTGATCGATCTTGATCATCTGCGGTGCGACGGTGTCGAGCATCGACGGGCAGAAAGGCCTCCAGCGCTCGCGGAACTTGATCTGGTGGTTGATGCGGTCGGCCACGCCGGCCACGCTCGGGCAACCGATGATCGAACGACCGCCCAGTGCACGCGGACCGAACTCCATGCGGCCCTGGAACCAGGCCACCGGGTTGCCGTCGACCATGATCTTGGCGATCTGCTCGGGCATGTTGTCGAGCTTGCGCCACGTTGGTTTGTTCTCGTGACGAGCACAGGCCGCGATCACGTCTTCGTTGCTGTACGACGGACCGAGGTAAACGTGTTCCATCTTCTCGACAGGTACGCCACGGGCATGGGACACATACGCTGCCGCGCCCACCGCAGTACCGGCGTCGCCGGACGCCGGCTGCACGAACAGCTCCTTGACGTCGTCGCGAGCGATGATTTTCTGGTTGAGCTTGACGTTCAGCGCACAACCACCGGCGTAGGCCAGCTTGCCGGTTTCCTTGAGCACGTCGCCCAGGTAATGGTCGATCATCTGCAAGGCAATTTTTTCAAACAGCGCTTGAATGCTGGCGGCGTAGTGAATGTAAGGCTCGTCGGCGATGTCGCCTTCGCGCTTTGGACCCAGCCACTCGATCAGCTTCGGCGAGAAGTAGTAACCCTTGCCCTTTTCTTTGTAACGACGCAGCCCGATAACGTTGGCGTAGTCGGTGTTGATGACCAGCTCACCGTTTTCGAACGAAGCCAGGCGCGAGAAATCATATTTGCTGGCGTCGCCGTACGGCGCCATGCCCATGACCTTGAACTCACCGTCAAGCATGTCGAAACCGAGGAACTCGGTGATCGCGCCATACAGGCCGCCGAGAGAGTCCGGATCGAAAAATTCCTTGATCTTGTGGATCTTGCCGTTTTCGCCATATCCGAAGAAGGTCGTGGCGTACTCGCCCTTGCCGTCGATGCCCAGGATCGCGGTTTTCTCTTTGAAACCGGAACAGTGATAGGCGCTGGAGGCGTGGGCCAAGTGGTGTTCAACCGGCTCGATCTTGATCTTCTTCGGATCAAAACCCAGTTGCTCCAGGCACCAGACGATCTTGTTGCGATAGCGCTTGTAGCGACGGTTACCCATCAGGATCGCGTCAAGTGCGCGGTCCGGGGCGTACCAGTATCGCTTGGCGTACTGCCACCGCGCCTTGCCGAACAGGCTGATCGGTGCGAACGGAATCGCTACCACGTCAACGTCGGAAGGCTTGATGCCGGCCTGTTCCAGGCAGAACTTCGCCGACTCGTAGGGCATGCGGTTCTTTGCATGTTTATCGCGTACGAAGCGCTCTTCTTCCGCCGCCGCGACCAGCTTGCCGTCGATGTACAGGGCTGCGGAAGGATCATGGCTAAGGGCGCCGGACAGGCCAAGAATCGTCAATGCCACAGGGGTCTAGCCTCTTTAGTCTGCGTGCAGGCGCAATGCGCCTCAAAAATTAATGTGCCCTCGCAACGGGCGAGAGACAGCTAAAGGGCGGGATTATAGCTTAAAAGCAGCTTCAAGCCTCTAGCGGCAAGCTGCAAGCGATAGCGGGGTTGACCGTGCCGTTGGTTATTCGGGTGCTGGCCGCCAGTAAATGCTGATATTGCCATCCGTGCCCTGCCGGTAAATCGTATACGGCAAGACAACGGTATCCAGCACGCCAGTCAATACCAGGTCCACCAAAACGAGCGGGACGTAGATACCCGTTGGATCGGGCGGCGCATTCAGCACACAAAAATCGTAGGCCAGGCCGCTGTACACCCGAGGAATGGACTGACAATAGGTTTTTTGCCGTCGAAGCCCGTGGGCCGCGTCGGCATCGTCCTGAAACACCGTTGCGACCGTCCCGCACCCTGTCAAAGCCAGTGAAATGAAACCTGATACAACTAGCGTCTTGATCGTCAAAGCTTGCCCTCCGTAAGCGTCAGGCAAACTAGCATCGCGGTCATTCAGGCCACAGTTCATGGCTTCTCAAAATCATGTAGGACCGTTCGCAGGAACTTGTCCGCTAATCTCTCGAAGGGGTTCAGGCAGCGCCAGAGACGTCCTTGGGTAGACGCTGATCGATGACCTGATAGAGCGCGCTATTCTCGGGCCAATTACGCATGAACCGCGCCCGATCCCGAGCATACGCCGGCGCGAAGCTGGCGAGCGAGCCATGCTGGCACATCGAATCCAGATCGATCAGCGCCCAACGATCCTGCTGCCAGAACAGATTGTGGCCCTTGAAGTCGCCGTGGCTGATGCGCTCGCGAATCAGTTCGGCGAACAGGTGATCCAGCGCCAGCAACTCGGTCTCAGGAGCATCGCCGCTATCAATGTACGGCGCGAATCGCTCGATGATGTCTGGCCCCGGCAGATGCTCGGTGATCAGATAGGCACGACCGCGCAACCCGAGAAAACGCTTTTCCTGCACCGCCAGCGGCTTGGGCGTGGCGATGCCGAGGAATGCCAGGCGATTGCCCTCGCGCCAGGAGTGCCAGGCACGGCTCGGGCGCCAGAAGCGCTTGAGCCAGTGGGCGAAACCCTTGATGTTGTAGCGCTTGATCACCAGCGTACGTCCGTCCACCTCAACCTTGCCGACGCTCGCCGCGCCGCCGGTCTTGTACAGATGCCCCTGATCCAGCAAGGCATCAGCCTGGGCCAATACCGGTAGCATTGCCGCCTCTTCCTCGCGACGGATCGCCCGCAAGCCGAACGCACCGCGCTGGACGCTGAACAGCGTGCATTCGCGACCGGTCTTGATCAGGAAGTCCTTCAGGCGCCAGCTGCGAACCTTGTCGACCTGTTTTTGCAGCGCCTCCATGGGTAGGGCATGCTCGCCGTTGCTCAGCAGGTAGTACACCAGCAATTCTTCGGTGAACGGCTCCAGCGACTTGGGCAACTGGGCGAAAAACACCCCGAGGTTTTCCAGGACCTTCTGGCGCGAGAGTGGCTGGCCCGCCGTTTCGCTGCAGATCCCGGCGCCATCGATCAAATACAGTCGATTGCCCTGGCGCAACAGGTTGTCCAGATGCAGGTCTTCTTGCCACAAACCTTTGCGATGCATCTGGCCGATCGCACCCAAGGCTTGCGCCAGCACGGCTGACTGCTCGTCGGCCAGCACCGGCAGGCCTTCCACCTGCTGCCAGGCATCGCCCAGGCTCTGGGCACCCTCAAGGAACTCAAACAGCAGCCAGCCACCCTCGCCTTCCTTCAGGCCATCAGCCAACAGGAGTGGCGTGGTCAGGCCTTGGGCGGAGAGCAATCGCACGCCGTCCAACTCGCGCTGGAAATTCCGTGCTGCCTTGTTGCCAACCAGCAACTTGGCCAGCACTGGCCGACCGCGCCAGACACCGGCACCGACATAACGCTGTCCAGGCAATACCCGCAACAGGGTCAGCAACTGCAACTGCGCCGGCCCGGCAGCATCGGCCAGTGAAAGACTGATGGGCAGGCTCGGCTGACGGCCAGCGTTTTTCAGCTCGGACAAATGCATCAGCGCTTCTCCTTATGGCTACGTCGCGCGGTCAGGCGCGCCAGCCAGCTATCGATCAGCGTGCTGTCCTGAGATTGATCCAGATAGGCGGCCAGCAGAATGCGCAGCTGCGCCTCGCTCCATTCCGGCGCCCGACGTAACAGCGGCTCCAGGTCCTTGACCCGATCCCGCTGGCCGAACAGCAGTGGCCGAGTCTTTTCCAGATCGATCAGTTGCGCCTGATAGCCGTCACCGGTGGCGCACAGGAAAATATGCTTGGGGTAAAAACAGCCATGCACCTGACGCTTGCCGTGCAGGTGCCGCGCCAGTTTTCCGCAGGCTTGAAGTATCGCCACATGTTGCGCCTCGCCGAGGTCCGACCAGCGCTGCAGCAGCGAATCCAGGTCATCCCAGCCGTCCAGGGCGCGAGTGAGGAGAATCGCCCGGACTTCGCCGTCGACCTTGCGCTCACCGAAAAACGCCGCTTTCAGCGCTGGAATGCCGAGCTTTTCGTAGCGGCTGATGTTACGAAACTCCCTGGCAAAACTCGGCTCGCCAAAGGGCGCGTGCAAGGTATGCATCTGGTAGTTGCTCTGACGCTTGAGGTAGAAACCCTGACCCTCCAGATCCAGTCGAAACACGCTGCTCCAGCCTCCACGCAAGGTGTTGGGTTCGTCCACGGCATCGAGCTGCCGGGCCCAGAGCGCATCGAAAGTACCGAGGCCGTGGCGCTCAAGCAGCGCACGGTCTTCAGCGGCCAGGAAATCAGTCATTCGCGTCCCTCGAAAAATCTCACCACATGCCGGATGCGCTTTTTATCGGCGGCATTGAGCCGGCTGCACTGGCGGTATTGCAGGTAAAAACGCAGGCGCTGGGTAGCCGACAGTTGATACTTGGCGACCTTGTCCAGGCAGGCCAAGTCCTTGGTGATTCGGTATTTGAGCCAGAAACCGCTCCAGAAATCACCGTTGGGGCAGTCGATCAGGAACAGGCGGGCCTGATCGTCGACCAGCAGGTTGCGCCACTTCAAATCGTTATGGGTAAAGTGATGTTCGTGCATTGTGCGGGTGTAGCTGGCCAGTTGTCGGCTGATGCTGTCGACCCAGGCGCGGTCCGCCAGTTTCGCATCGTGCCGCTCGGCCAGCGCCGACAGGTCTTCTGTATGTGGCAGTTCGCGAGTGATCATCGCCCCACGATCGTAGGCCGCACCACGCCGCTCCAGGCCCCAGGCCACTACCTCGGCGGTGGGGATGCCCCACTTGGCGAAACGCTTGAGGTTTTGCCACTCCATTTTCACCCGTGGCTTACCCAAGTAGCGCCGCAAGCCCTTGCCCGCCCCCACGTAGCGTTTGACGTAATAGTTGACGCCATTGCGCTGGACGCGAATGACCTCCGACAACGGATCGCGGGTCAGGCGCTCACCTTGCAGCGCAAACACGGCATCAAGGCTGCCGAAGTCTTCTGCCAGATCGTTGTAAGCAGGCTCAAGCCTCCAGCCCGCCATCAGAGCGCGTCCCCGTATCGCTGTTTACGCTCGTAAAGCTTGTTGGCCTTGCCTTCGAGCCAGCTCAGCAGCCCGGCTTCTTCGCTCAAGACCTGGCGCAGCGGCTGCTGGAAATAGCCCTTGAGAAAACGCAGCTTGTCGCGTCGGGTCAGGCCGATATCCAGAGCGGAAAAATACAGCGCCGCCAGATCCTTGTTACGCCAGCGCGCGGTGATCGTCGGACGGGTCTGGGCGCGGTGCAGGTCGATCACCGAGAGTTTGAAATCGTCTGCGGTCACCGGCTTGTCGGTGTGCAACAGGAAGTGGCAGATGTAACAGTCACGGTGGTTTACCCCGGCACGGTGCATCATGCCGGTCATGCGCGCCACTTCGGCAATCAGCGCACGCTTGAGTTTTGGCTCGGGCGGCTGCTTGATCCAGTTGATGCTGTAATCTTCGAGACTGACAGTCGGCGCCAGCTCTTCGGTGACGATGAACGAATGCTGGTCCGCCGGGTTGCTGCCCTTCTCGCCATAAGCGACGGCGGTCATGGTCGGCACGCCGACTTCCTGCAGGCGTTGGATGGCCTTCCATTCCTGGCCAGCCCCCAGCACCGGCAACTTGGCAGTGAGCAGGTTCTTGAAGATTTCGCCCCAGCCGATGCCACGGTGGATTTTCACGAAAAACCCGTTGCCGTTCACTTCGGTACGCAGCGTGCGGCGAGCCTCAAGCTCCCGGTATACCTCGCCCTGCAAGCCCTCGACTTCGGCGAACGGATCGCGTCCGGCCCAGAGGCTCTTGAACGGTTCAGCCAGCATCAACTTCATTTAAGCGTGCTCCGCCAGAATCACATCGGCCGCGTGCTGCGGCATGCTGTAGAGGTCGGCCGTCTCGGCGAAGGCCAAACCGTTGCGGCTCCAGGCCGCCCTTGCTTGAGCGTCGTTCAGCATACCGGTCAGGTACTGGGTCAGCTGGGCTTGATCGAACGGCTCGTCCAGCACCAGGCCGGCGTCGGCCTCGGCGATGTAATGGGCGTACCCGCATACCGCACTGACCAGCACCGGCAACCCAGCCACCAGCGCTTCCAGCAGCACGGTGCCGGTGTTTTCGTTGTAGGCCGGGTGGATCAACAGATCGGCGCCCAACAGGAAACGCGGTATATCGCTGCGACCCTTGAGGAACGTCACGTTGTCGCCGAGCCCCAGCGTGGCGCTCTGCATCTGGAATATCTTGGGGTCGTCCTGGCCAATTACAAACAGCCGGGTGCGCTTCTTCAGATCAGCGGGCAACCCGGCCAGGGCCTTGAGACTGCGATCCACGCCCTTGGTCTTGAACCCGGAGCCGATCTGCACCAGCAGCAAGTCATCGTCCTTCAGATTGAATTCAGCGCGGAACCCGGCGCGAATTTCGTCCGCATCCGCCGGCCGGCGACGATCCTGGGCAATACCCGGCGGCAGCAGGTGGAAGCGCTCCAGTGGCGTGCCGTAATGCTTGATGAATAGCGGTTGCTGAACCTCGGAAATCATCAACACTTCAGTCTTGGCGTCCTTGGCGAACACCGCGCGCTCGTACTCGGCGAAATGGCGGTAGCGGCCCCAGCGCCGATACAGCGAATTGCGCAGGTTTTGCGCCTTGTCTTCGAAACAGCCGTCAGCGGCGTAGTAGACGTCCAAACCCGGCATCTTGTTGAAGCCGATCAAACGGTCCACCGGACGCTTGGCCAGGTCCGCTTCCATCCATTCGCTGAGCTTTTCGTTGCGCCGATGGTTGAAGAATGCCTTGACCGGCGCCACGAGTACCTCGAAACCCGGTGGCACCTCGCCTTCCCAGATCAGCGTGTAGACGCGAATCTGGTGTCCGCGCTTCTGGCACTCCAGGGCGATGCGCATGAAATCTCGCTGCAGGCCACCAAAGGGAAAGTACTTGTACAGGACAAATGCCAATTGCATCAGCGCAGCTCCTCAGCCAGTAACAACGTGCTCAGTCGGCTCGCGACACGCTCGGGATTCAGACGCGTGAAGCACAATGGCCACTCGCGTTTCAGGTCAAACCGATTGGCATCTTCGGCCGTCGGTTGATAAGTGCATTTTTTTTGCAAACACGGTGCGCAGGGGAAATCGCTGGCCATGTGAATCTGCGACTTGCCGTAGGCCCCGGTCAGGCCCGGATTGGTCGGGCCGAACAGCGACAGCGTTGGCACATCAAGGGCTGCGGCCAGATGACCGAGGCCAGTGTCCACCGCCACGCAGGCTTGCGCGCCGGCCAGCACCTTGCCGACCCCGGCCAGATTCAGCTTGGGCAAAACCTCGGCGTGCTTGAAGCCGGCAGCGATACGCTCGGCACGGGCCTTTTCCGCGCCGTTGCCCCAGGGAAGTTTCACGCCCACACCAAGGTAACCGACCCGTTCGGTCAGCTCGCGCCAGTAGGCTTCGGGCCAGTGCTTGGTGTCCCAAGTGGTGCCATGCAGGAACACCACATAGGGGTTCTTGCGCGGCAATTCCACCAGGCGCTCGACACTCAGGCCGTAGTCACCCAGCCCCTTGGGCAAGTCATAACCCAGGGCGATGGCGAACAACTGACGCACCCGCTCTACCGCATGCTGACCGCGGGCAACCGCCAGCCGCCGGTTATAGAAACGCGCGGCGACGGGTTCACGCGCCGAACCTTTATCGAGGCCGGCCACCGGGGCTTTCACATACCGGGTCAGCAGAGCGCTTTTGAGCAGGCCCTGGGCATCGATGACCAGATCGTATTTCGTGGCGCGAAGGCTCTGCTTGAAGCGCTTCCATTCGCCACTCTTGATGGTCTGCCAGAGGTTCTTGCGCCAGCGACGGATCGCCACCGGAATCACCTTGCCCACCGCCGGGTGCCAGGTCGGAATTTCGGCGAAGCCTTCTTCCACCACCCAGTCAAAGGTGATGCCGGGGATGGCCCGCGAGGCGTCGGTCAGCGCCGGCAGCGCATGAATCACGTCGCCCAGCGATGAAGTCTTGATCAGCAATACCCGCAAACTATTTGACCTCGACCACAGTGCCCTGCAAACGCTGCAAGGCTTCGTTCACCGCCTGCGGCATCAGTTGGCGCAGGCAGTTGTAATGGCCGAAACGGCAGGTGCGGTCGAAGCATGGGCTGCATTCGATGCCCAGGCGCACGATCTCGACATGTTCGGCCAAGGGTGGCGTGAAGCCCGGTGACGTCGAGCCATAGACTGCCACCAGCGGGCGGTTCAGCGCGGCGGCAACGTGCATCAGGCCAGAGTCGTTGGACACCACCGAATCGGCGCAGGACAGCAAATCGATGGCCTCGGCCAACGAGGTGCCGCCACTGAGGTTCACCGACTCTTCACGCAAGCCGGGAATCAACCGCGAACGGATGTCTTCACCCACGGCGTGATCGTTTTTCGAACCGAACAGCCAGACTTGCCAGCCCTCGCGAATCTTCGCTTCGGCCACCTTGGCGTAATGCTCGGACGGCCAACGCTTGGACTCGCCGAACTCGGCACCGGGGCACAGCGCCAACACCGGGCGGTCGAGGGTCAGGCCAAACTTGGCCAATGCCGCCTCGCGAGTCACCGGGTCGATCCGCAGGCTCGGGCGCGGGTAAGGCTTGGGCAGCTCAAGGCCTGGCTCGTAGGCCAGGGCCATGAAGCGCTCGATCATCAACGGGTAACGCTCTTTATCCAGCGTGCGTACGTCGTTGAGCAGGCCGTAGCGGAACTCACCACGCCAGCCGGTACGCTTGGGGATGCCGGCGAAGAACGGCACCAGTGCCGACTTCAGGGAATTGGGCAACAGGATCGCCTGGTCGTACTGGCCGGCCAGGGATTTGCCGATGCGCCGACGCGTCGCCAGCTCCAGTGCGCCGTGGCCGAGCGGGAAGCTCAAGGCCTGGCGAACTTCGGGCATGCGCTCAAGAATCGGCCGGCTCCACTCGGGGGCCAGCACGTCGATTTCGCATTGCGGGTGGCGTTGCTTGAGACACTGAAACAGTGTCTGCGCCATCACCATGTCACCGACCCAACTGGGCCCAACGATCAGAATTTTCATGTGGTTTCCATAAACGAACCGGGGAGGCCTACGCCTCCCCGCCTCGAAAATTCTACAGAACAACGCAAATCTACTGTAGAAGCGAGCCTGATCGCGATGGTCGTTAACGATAACGCAGCAAGTCTGGCACTCCGCGGCGCTCTCAAATTCATCGCGAGCATGCTCGCTCCTACAGGGGATATTGGCGTATCAAATATCCCGTTTCAGCTTAGCCCCAGTTCACGCCAGATCCGCATGACCTGTCGCCGTTCGTCCGCGAACTGGTCACCCGGAATCACCCCGGCATTCTTCTGCAAGGCCTGCCGGTGGGCGGCGGAGCGGTAAGCTTTATAAGCTTCACGCAACAGACTGGCGTCCTCGACAGGCATCAGCCCGGCCTTCTCCAATTCTTCCAGAATACGGATATTGTCTGTCCAGCGCAGCAATGGCGGGTACGTTTCGGACCACGCCAGGGCCGCGTATTGCACCATAAATTCAATATCGACGATACCTCCGGCGTCCTGCTTGAGGTCGAAGGGCACTGTGGCTTCGAAGGCATTTGCCCCGGTGCCGGCCGCGGTACTCTTGCTGCCCAGGTTATCGCGCATCTTGGCGCGCATCTCGCTGACCTCCTGGCGCAGGGTCGGCAAGTCGCGTGCCTTGCCCAGGATCGCTGCGCGAACCTGCTCGAATGCCCGGCCGACGTCGTCGCTACCCACCAATACCCGCGCCCTGACCAACGCCTGATGCTCCCAGGTCCAGGCTTCATTTTCCTGGTAGCGCGCAAAGGCCCCCAGCGAACTCACCAGCAGCCCTGATGCACCGGACGGGCGCAGGCGCATGTCGACTTCATAGAGCTGACCGGAGTTGGTCTGCGCTGTCAGCAAGTGAATGATCCGCTGCCCGAGCCGGGTGAAAAACTGCGCGCCATCGATCGACTTCGGCCCGTCGGTTTCTGCCTGTGGATCGCCATCATGGATGAACACCAGGTCCAGGTCCGAACCATGCCCCAATTCCAGGCCACCGACTTTCCCATAACCGACAATGATGAAGCCGGGATCGCACAAGGTGCCATCGGTGCGTAGCGGCGTGCCGTACTTGGCGACCGTTTGCCGCCAGGCCAGGGCCAGTACTTGTTCCAGTATCGCTTCGGCGAGCCAGGTCAGGTAATCGCTGACTTTCATCAACGGCAGGCTGCCGGCGATTTCCGAAGCGGCGACCCGCAAGCGGTGCGCCAGCTTGAAATGGCGCAAGGCCTCCATCTGCTGCTCGAGGTCGTCCTCGGGAATCCGGGTCAGGCGTTCGCGCAACTCAGCGGCCAGCTCCGGTGCCAACGGCGGCTTGAACAACCGGCCTTCGTTGAGCAACTCATCGAGCAACAGCGGAAAGCGGGTGATCTGTTCGGCGATCCATGGGCTCGCTGCACACAAGGTCAGCAAGCGGCGCAGGGCACCGGGATTTTCGGTCAGCAAAACGAGATAAGCAGAACGGCGGGCTACAGCTTCCACCAGTGGCAACACCCGTTCCAGCACCAGATCCGGATTGGCATGCTCGACAGCCTGGGCCAGCAAGCGCGGAATAAAGGCGTCGAGGCGCTCACGCCCCAGTCGCTGCATGGCGCGCAATTGCGGGCTGCCGCGTAAACTGGCCAAGGCTTTCAGAGCCTGGGTGGCATCGGCGAAACCGCCTTCCTGCAACTGTCGGCAGGCAGCTTCTTCATCCTGAGCCTCTTCCCACAGCGGCAACCACTCTCCACCGACCACCACTTCGTTTTCGGCGCCCTGCTCCTCGTCAGGGTCGGCGATCACCTGAGCGAAGTGCCAGGCCACGCGGCCGCGCCAGTACATCAGGCGCTCATGAAACGCCGGCCAATCGGCAAAGCCCAACATGAAGGCAATGCGCGCCTGATCCTGAGCACTGTCCGGCAGCATCTGGGTCTGGCGATCGGCAATCGCCTGAATCGCATGTTCGGTGTAACGCAGGAACTCGTAACCTTCACGCAGCTCACTGATCACCGCTGGCGGGAGATAACCCTGACCTTCCAGCGTACTCAGTACTTTTAATAGTGGACGTTGTTGCAGACTCAGGTCGCGACCGCCGTGAATCAACTGAAAGGCCTGGGCAATGAACTCCACCTCACGGATGCCGCCGGAGCCGAGCTTGATGTTGTCGGCCATGCCCTTGCGCCGCACTTCCTGCTGGATCAACTGCTTCATGGTGCGCAATGCTTCGATCGCCGAGAAGTCCAGGTAGCGTCGATACACGAACGGTCGCAGCATCTCTTGCAGTTGCGCACCGGCCACTTGATCCCCGGCCACTACCCGCGACTTGATCATCGCGTAGCGTTCCCAGTCGCGGCCCTGGTCCTGGTAGTACTGCTCCAGCGCGTTGAAGCTCAACACCAGGGCACCCGACGAACCGTAGGGCCGCAAGCGCATGTCGACACGGAACACAAAACCGTCGACGGTCATCGGGTCCAGCGCCTTGATCAAGCGCTGGCCAAGACGGATGAAGAATTCCTGGTTGTCCAGCGGGCGCTTGACCCCGACCGTTTCGCCGCCTTCGGGATAGGCAAAGATCAGGTCGATGTCCGACGACAGATTGAGTTCGACCGCGCCCAGCTTGCCCATGCCGAGGACGACCATCTGCTGCGGCTCGCCGCTGCGCCGGCCGGTGGGCACGCCGAACTGCTGGCAATGCCGTGCGTACAACCATTGATAGGCCTGGTCGATGCTGGCATCGGCCATGTCCGAAAGGTCGCGGCACGTCTGGACCAGATCGGCCTGGCGGGTCAGGTCACGCCAGACGATCCGCACCTGGTGGCGCGCCCGTTGGCGGCGCAATGCCCGGCCGAGTTGTTCATCGGTCTCGGCGGCATTTACGGCTGCAGCGATCTGCGCGCATAACTCGCCGGGGGCATAGCCACGGTCCAGTTCACCGGAGCGCACCAGTTCCAGCAGCATCAGCGGATCGCGCACCGATTGCTCGGTGACAAAGTCGCTGGCGGCGGTTACCCGGGAAAATTGCGCCCAGCGCTCGGGCGTCCATGTGGACAGGCCATGGTCGTCATCCAATGCCTCGACAGCATCGCGCAACGACTGCTCGGCGCGGGTGACAAACGGCAAGAGAATAGCGGGCAGGTCGACAAGCGGGGGCAGGCTCATGGTCTATCCTTGATCGGCGTGTAACAGGCTGCATGTAGTGAATCTCGCATACCCACTACCTGAAGGAGTGTCGAACAAAAGTTAGAAATAGCTGAAAATTCTTTTTTATTGGCAGCCAACATCAAGGTTTCACCTTTTTCGGTTGGCAAAAGACCAACCTTAACGATTATTCTCACAACGCAGCCGGGGGCCACAAGCCGCTCATCTGTAGTTTTACTACTCGTATATACATTAGCAAGGCTGAAATGCCGGATGATTTGTAGTAAAACTACACACCGCCGGAACAACCTATCGGCAATCCAAGAATTCATAACGTCTGCCCACAAGGCCAGTCGCTAACTCAGGCAACCGATTCTGGTAGCCTTTCCGCCCTGGAGCAAGCCATGCAAGACCTCGATCCCGTCGAAACCCAGGAATGGCTGGACGCCCTGGAATCGGTTCTCGACAAAGAAGGCGAAGACCGTGCTCACTATCTGATGACCCGTATGGGTGAACTCGCGACCCGCAGCGGTTCGCAGTTGCCTTACGCCATCACCACGCCTTACCGCAACACCATCCCGGTAACCCACGAAGCACGCATGCCTGGCGACCTGTTCATGGAACGCCGCATTCGCTCGCTGGTACGCTGGAACGCGATGGCCATGGTAATGCGTACGAACCTGAAAGATTCTGACCTCGGCGGTCACATCTCCAGCTTCGCTTCCAGCGCGACCCTGTATGACATCGGCTTCAACTATTTCTTCCAGGCCCCGACCGACGAACACGGCGGCGACCTGATCTACTTCCAGGGCCACACTTCGCCAGGCGTCTACGCCCGCGCGTTCATGGAAGGCCGCATCACCGAAGACCAGATGAACAACTTCCGCCAGGAAGTCGACGGCCAGGGCTTGTCGTCCTATCCGCACCCTTGGCTGATGCCTGACTTCTGGCAGTTCCCGACCGTATCCATGGGCCTGGGCCCGATCCAGGCGATCTACCAGGCGCGTTTCATGAAGTACCTGGAAGCCCGTGGCTTCATTCCTGCCGGCAAGCAAAAAGTCTGGTGCTTCCTGGGCGACGGCGAGTGCGACGAGCCGGAATCCCTGGGCGCGATCTCCCTGGCTGGCCGCGAGAAGCTGGACAACCTGATCTTCGTCATCAACTGCAACCTGCAGCGCCTCGACGGCCCGGTTCGCGGCAACGGCAAGATCATCCAGGAACTCGAAGGCGTGTTCCGCGGTGCCCAGTGGAACGTGACCAAAGTCATCTGGGGCCGTTTCTGGGACCCACTGCTGGCCAAGGACGTCGACGGCATCCTGCAACGTCGCATGGACGAAGTCATCGACGGCGAGTACCAGAACTACAAGGCCAAAGACGGCGCGTTCGTACGTGAACACTTCTTCAACTCGCCAGAACTCAAGGCGATGGTTGCAGACTTGTCCGACGACGAGATCTGGAAACTCAACCGTGGCGGCCACGACCCGTACAAGGTCTACGCGGCGTACCACGAAGCGGTCAACCACAAAGAACAACCTACCGTCATCCTGGCCAAGACCATCAAGGGTTATGGCACCGGTGCCGGCGAAGCGAAGAACACCGCGCACAACACCAAGAAAGTCGATGTCGACAGCCTGAAGTTGTTCCGCGATCGCTTCGACATCCCGGTCAAGGACGAAGAACTGGAGAACCTGCCGTTCTTCAAGCCTGAGCCAAACAGCGCCGAAGCCCGCTACCTGAGCGAGCGTCGTACCGCACTGGGTGGCTTCGTGCCGCAGCGTCGCGCGCAAAGCTTCAGCGTGCCGACTCCACCACTCGATACCCTCAAGGCTATCCTGGACGGCTCGGGCGACCGTGAAATCTCCACCACCATGGCCTTCGTGCGCATCCTCGCGCAGCTGGTCAAGGACAAGGAAATCGGCCCACGCATCGTGCCGATCATTCCGGACGAAGCCCGTACCTTCGGTATGGAAGGCATGTTCCGTCAGTTGGGCATCTACTCGTCCGTCGGCCAGCTCTACGAGCCAGTCGATAAAGACCAGGTGATGTTCTACAAGGAAGACAAGAAGGGCCAGATCCTCGAGGAAGGCATCAACGAAGCGGGCGCCATGAGCTCCTTCATCGCTGCCGGTACTTCGTACTCCAGCCACAACCAGCCAATGCTGCCGTTCTACATCTTCTACTCGATGTTCGGCTTCCAGCGTATCGGCGACCTCGCGTGGGCCGCTGGCGACAGCCGTACCCGTGGCTTCCTGATCGGCGGTACCGCCGGCCGTACCACCTTGAACGGTGAAGGCCTGCAACACGAAGACGGTCACAGCCACCTGCTGGCTGCCACCATCCCGAACTGCCGTACCTACGATCCAACCTACGGCTATGAGCTGGCGGTGATCATCCAGGACGGCATGAAGAAGATGACCGAAGAGCAACAGGACGTCTTCTACTACATCACCGTGATGAACGAGTCGTACCAGCAGCCAGCCATGCCGGCCGGTGCCGAAGAAGGCATCAAGCGGGGCATGTACCTGCTCGAGGAAGACAACCGCGAAGCGGCACACCACGTTCAGCTGATGGGCTCCGGCACCATCCTGCGTGAAGTGCGTGAAGCGGCGAAGATCCTGCGTGAAGAGTTCAACGTCGGCGCCGACGTGTGGAGCGTTACCAGCTTCAACGAACTGCGTCGCGACGGCCTGGCCGTTGAGCGCACCAACCGTCTGCACCCTGGCCAGAAGCCTAAGCTGAGCTACGTGGAAGAGTGCTTGAATGGCCGCAAAGGTCCGGTCATCGCCTCTACCGACTACATGAAACTGTTCGCCGAGCAGATCCGTCAGTGGGTACCGTCCAAGGAATTCAAAGTCCTGGGTACCGATGGTTTTGGCCGCAGCGACAGCCGCAAGAAACTGCGTCATTTCTTCGAAGTCGACCGTCATTTCGTGGTGTTGGCAGCCCTGGAAGCACTGGCTGACCGTGGTGACATCGAACCTAAGGTTGTGGCTGAAGCCATTGCCAAGTTCGGTATCAACCCGGAAAAACTCAACCCACTGGACTGCTGAGGAGAGATTCTGTGAGCGAACTCATTCGCGTACCTGACATCGGCAGCGGTGAAGGTGAAGTAATTGAACTGTTTGTGAAGGTCGGCGACCGCATCGAAGCTGACCAGAGCATCCTGACACTTGAGTCGGACAAGGCGAGCATGGAAGTGCCTGCGCCGAAGGCCGGCATCATCAAGAGCCTGAAAGTGAAGCTGGGCGATCGCCTGAAAGAGGGCGACGAACTGCTGGAGCTGGAAGTCGAAGGCGCCGCTGCTGCGGCTCCAGCGGCTGCCCCTGCGCCTGCTGCAAAAGCTGCAGCTGCACCTGCTCCTGCGGCAGCTCCAGCGCCGGCAGCTCCAGCTGCTGCACCGGCTGCCGCTTCGGTACAGCAAGTGCACGTGCCGGACATCGGCTCGTCGGGCAAGGCCCAGATCATCGAGATCCAGGTCAAGGTCGGCGACACCGTCGAGGCTGATCAGTCGCTGATCACCCTGGAATCCGACAAGGCGAGCATGGAAATCCCGTCGCCTACCGCTGGCGTGGTCAAGGCCATCAGCGTCAAGCTCAATGACGAAGTTGGCACTGGCGACCTGATCCTGGACCTGGAAGTGGCCGGTGCTGCTGCACCTGCCGCCGCGCCTGCCCAGGCTGCCGCTCCTGCACCTGCCGCTGCGCCTGCTCCGGCAGCTGCTCCTGCTGCTCCCGTTGCAGACAGCGTTCAGGACATCCACGTTCCGGACATCGGTTCGGCGGGCAAGGCCAAGATCATCGAAGTGCTGGTCAAGGCCGGTGACTCGGTTGAAGCCGATCAGTCGCTGATCACCCTGGAATCCGACAAGGCGAGCATGGAAATCCCATCGCCTGCCGCTGGTGTGGTGGAAAGCGTTTCCATCAAGCTGGACGACGAAGTCGGTACCGGCGACCTGATCCTCAAGCTGAAAGTCAAAGGCGCAGCGCCTGCTGCTGCCCCGGCACCTGCTGCCGCTGCTGCGAGCGCGCCTGCGCCAGCCGCTGCTCCTGCTCCTGCTGCCGCCGCACCTGCTGCAGCCGCTCCGGCTGCTGCTCCAGCCAAGCCTGGCGCCAAGGTTCACGCAGGCCCGGCCGTACGCCAACTGGCCCGTGAATTCGGTGTCGAGCTGAGCGCTGTCGGCGCCAGCGGTCCGCACGGTCGCATCCTGAAAGAAGACGTGCAGGTATACGTCAAGGCCATGATGCAGAAGGCCAAGGAAGCACCGGCCGCCGCTGCTGCTGGCGCAACCGGCGGCGCGGGTATCCCGCCGATTCCGGTCGTGGACTTCAGCCGCTTCGGTGAAATCGAAGAAGTGCCGATGACCCGCCTGATGCAGATCGGTGCGTCGAGCCTGCACCGCAGCTGGCTGAACATCCCGCACGTGACTCAGTTCGATTCGGCTGATATCACCGAGCTGGAAGCGTTCCGTATCGCTCAGAAAGCCGTTGCAGAGAAGGCCGGCGTCAAGCTGACCATCCTGCCGCTGCTGCTCAAGTCCTGCGCGCATCTGCTCAAGGAGCTGCCGGACTTCAACAGTTCGCTGGCACCAAGCGGCAAAGCGATCATCCGCAAGAAATACGTGAACATCGGCTTCGCCGTCGACACCCCTGAAGGCCTGCTCGTACCGGTCATCAAGAACGTTGACCAGAAGAGCCTGTTGCAACTGGCAGCCGAAGCCGCTGCGCTGGCCGCCAAGGCCCGCGACAAGAAGCTCACCGCTGACGACATGCAAGGCGCCTGCTTCACCATTTCCAGCCTCGGCCACATTGGCGGCACCGGCTTCACGCCGATCGTCAACGCGCCGGAAGTGGCGATCCTCGGTGTTTCCAAGGCAACCATCCAGCCAGTCTGGGACGGCAAAGCCTTCCAGCCGAAACTGATGCTGCCGCTGTCGTTGTCCTACGATCACCGTGTGATCAACGGCGCCGCTGCTGCACGCTTCACCAAGCGTCTGAGCGACCTGCTGGCGGATATCCGCACCATCCTGCTGTAACACCGGCGGGCCCTCCTTCACGGGAGGGCCTGTCGCGTTTCACGTTTTCCGAGCGCCACGCTCGTACCTCAACCCCGCCAATTTGGCGGGGCTTTTTTTGTCCGGCGTTCTAACCTCAACAGATACTTTCCTACATTTGTGGCTGATATCCCCCACAAGTCGAATCCATTTCCGCCCGGTATTTTTCAAGGCCAAATAACTAGCCTTGCCTGCAAGGCCATTTAAAGCCAATTGATTAAAAACCGAATGGATTCGAATATGTTCAAACCAACTGTCGGGCCAATCATTGGCCACACCACCACGAACCATGCACGTATATTCTTGCGTGGAGAATCAAGTAAAGACGCCCATGCATTCGCCGGCATTCGCTATCGGCAACTCGATGACGAGCATTGGTCAAACGGAATTTTCGCTGAACTCGAGAAAGCCCGGGACATGTCCGCCGTCCTGGCTCTCAGCGACCTGGCTGCCGACACCGTGTATGAATATCAGGCTGGATGGTTCAGCGCGATGCAGCCTGTGTGCTCTGCCGAGGCAATGCAGGAACTGAGCTTGCAATGGCCAGGGCGGATTCATCGCCTGCGTACCCGCTCGAACCAGGCAGGAAAATCCAGGGCCTATGTCGTGGGTTCTTGTCGCTATCTACGCCTCACCGCAGGCATTGCCGCCGAACCGCATCTGGGTGACAGGATGTTCGCGACAATCTCAAGACTGGCCGAGCAGGCCGATCCGCCTATCAGCGCTATGCTGATGACCGGCGACCAGATCTATGTCGATGACTTGAACCTCATTGCTCCGGACCGCGAGCTCAAGGATATTCTTCTCAAGTATCGCGTGGCTTTTTCCCAGCCAAACATCGCAAAGTTAATGTCCAATCTGCCGACTTACATGATCCTGGACGATCATGAGATCGAAGACAATTGGCCGGCCAACAGAAACAAGTCCGATGGCTTCCTATATGCCAATGCGATAAACGCCTATGAGATCTACCAGGCCAGCCATGGTCCGTCACACCCACTCTGCGCCGATGGCCAAATCAACAGGAAGCTGGACAAATACTGGTACTTGTTCGCCGATGGCGATATCGAGTGGTTTGTCACCGACAGCCGAACACGGCGCAATCTTGCAGCCAGCGACCGACGCATCCTCGATATCGAGCAGGAGCAGGCCTTGTGCACATGGCTGATCAACAGTTCGGCCCGGGTCAAATTCGTGGTCACCAGCGTCATGTTCTACCCCGACAGCAAACGCCCGGACAATGACGCCTGGAAAGGTTTCCCCGATCAACGACTACGGCTGCTGGAAACCATTCGGGCACACGCGATCAAGAATGTCTTTATCGTTTCAGGCGACGTCCATGGTTCACTGATCAGCCGCCTGACCCACAGCGAGGACCCGGCGTTTGAAGTTCATACCATCGTCTCCTCGCCCCTGTGCAACAGCAAACTGCTGCCCTATGCGCAAGCGTCTACCTTCCTGCTGGATCAGCCGCTCGCGCGAACCGCTCAAGGCAATTATCGGCACGAATTGACGGGCAAGGTCATCAGCCAGGATAACTTCGCGCATGTGATCGTCGATACGGAACAGCTTCACGTGCGATATCACGACCGGGATGGCGGCCTTTTGCAATCGATCGCTATTTCGCTGCATTAAAAAGCAAAGATCGCAGCCTGCGGCAGCGCCTACAGGATGCGATCTTTTCGGCTCAATCCAATCTTTTAGTCGCGTGCTGGAGAAATCTTCTCCTCTGCCGACATATTCTTATAGCACTTGGCCTTCATCTCTCTTGTCAGTCAGTGTCGCAATGATGCAACCTTGCCGCAGGCAACAATAAAGAGGGCGAGAGCCCGGCGCGATCAGCAAATTCGAAGCGAGTCCCCTCCATGAAAAGCCAACCCGATGCCGCCAGCCGTATGGTGGCCGAGGTAGTGACGCAGTTGCCTGTGCCCTCGCGGCTCGGCATGCTGCGTTTCGAACGGCTGAACGAACCAAGCTGGGCACTGCTGTTTCTCGATCCCAATTGCGAACGCCAGTTCGGCCTGCCGGCCGTGGAATTGTGCGCCCTGGTCGGTTCGCCCTACGCCAGCCTGATGGAGCCGCAAGCACGCTATCAGCTGCATGACGCGATTCAGGCGCAGTTGAGCGAGAGCACCCACTATCTGATCCGCTACACCCTGCACACCGCCTCGGGCGCGTTGAACCTGCTGGAGCTGGGTGAAGCCTACAAACAACACAATCGACATCTGCTGCGCGGCTACCTGCTGGTCATCGACGGCCTGTTCGAGGATGACCCACTGCTGCCAGCGCTGGATCTCGAAACCCAGAACTCGCGCCTGCAAATCGCCCTCGAACTCAATCAGCGCGCCCAGCGGGAACAATTGCAGCATCTGGATCGGGTCCGTGCCCAGCAGGACCTTATCCTGCTGCTGACCCGCCAGCGCTACAGCAGCAACAATTCCCTGCAGGAAGCCGCCGAACTGATCACCCGTAGCGCCTGTGAGATTTACCAGATCGACTGTGCCAGTCTTTGGCACCTGGAAGGATCGATGCTGGCCCCCATCTCGGCCTACCACCGCTCAACCCAGGAATACCTGCTGCCGGCGCCGATCGACGCCAGCGGTTTCCCCGATTACCTCGACGCCCTGCATACCGGTCGCGCCATCGACGCCCACAACGCCATGCGCGACCCGCGCACCCGGGAAATCGCCGAAAGCCTGCGCTCGCGTGATGTCAACGCGATGCTCGATGCCAGCATTCGAGTCGACGGCCAGGTGGTCGGCGTGTTGTGCCTGGAGCAAACCGGCGCGACCCGCGCCTGGCAGCAGGACGAAATCGCCTTCGCTGGCGAGCTGGCGGATCAGTTCGCCCAGGTCATCAGTAATCACAATCGACGCACCGCCACCAGCGCCCTGCATCTGTTCCAGCGTGCGGTCGAGCAAAGCGCCAACGCCTTTTTGCTGGTCAATTGCGATGGCATCGTCGAGTACGTCAACCCAAGCTTCACGGCGATCACCCAGTACACCACCGAAGAAGTCCACGGCCAGCGCCTGGCGCAACTGCCGGCACTGGAGAACCTCAGTGAACTGCTGTTCGACGCGCCCTCGGCGCTGGCCATGAGCAACAGTTGGCAGGGGGAATTCAAGAGTCGGCGCAAAAACCTCGAACCCTATTGGGGTCAGTTGTCGATATCCAAGGTCTATGGCGACAACCGCGAGTTGACCCATTACATCGGTATCTACGAAGACATCACACAGACCAAGCTCGCCCAGCAACGCATCGAGCGCCTGGCCTACACCGATAACCTGACCAACCTCGGCAACCGCCCGGCTTTCATCCGCAACCTCGATGAACGCTTCGCCCGCGACAGCGACGCGCCTATCAGCCTGCTACTGGTGGACATCGACAACTTCAAGCGGATCAACGACAGCCTCGGCCACCAGACCGGCGACAAGCTGCTGATCAGCCTGGCCCGGCGCCTGCGCAACAGCCTCAACCCGGGCGGCAGCCTGGCGCGGTTTGCCAGCAACGAGTTCGCGGTCTTGCTCGACAACACTGGCCTTGAACTCGGGCAGCAGGTCGCCAACCAATTGCTCACGACCCTCGACAAACCGATGTTCGTCGACAACCAGCTGATCAGCGTGACCGGCTCGGTTGGCCTGGCTTGCGCGCCCCTGCATGGGCGAGACCCGCAGACCCTGATGCGTAACGCCGGCCTGGCCCTGCACAAGGCCAAGGCCAACGGCAAACATCAGGTGCAGGTTTTCACCGAGGCCCTGAACGCCGAAGCCAGCTACAAGTTGTTCGTCGAGAACAACCTGCGCCGCGCCCTGACCCAGAACGAACTGGACGTGTTCTACCAACCCAAGCTCTGCCTGCGCAGCGGTCGCCTGCTGGGGATGGAGGCGCTGTTGCGCTGGAACCACCCGGAAAAGGGCATGATCCGCCCGGACCAGTTCATCAGTGTTGCCGAAGAAACCGGCCTGATCATTCCGATCGGCAAATGGATCGCCCGCCAGGCCTGCCGCATGAGCAAAGCGCTGAGCGCCGCCGGCCTGGGCAACCTGCAGGTAGCGATCAACCTGTCACCCAAGCAGTTCTCCGACCCGGACCTGGTAGCGTCCATCGCCAACATCCTCAAGGAGGAAGCGCTGCCGGCGAGCTTGCTGGAGCTGGAACTGACCGAAGGTTTGCTTCTGGAAGCCACCGAAGACACTCGCCTGCAACTCGACCAGCTCAAGCGCCTGGGCCTGACCCTGGCCATGGACGACTTCGGCACCGGTTACTCGTCGCTCAGTTACTTGAAAAAATTCCCCATCGATATCATCAAGATCGATCGAAGCTTCATTCACGAAATCCCGGATAACCAGGACGACATGGAAATCACCTCCGCGGTGATCGCCATGGCCCACAACCTTAAACTCAAGGTCGTGGCCGAAGGCATCGAGACCGCCGAGCAGTTGGCTTTCCTGCGTCGCCACCGTTGCGACGTCGGCCAGGGCTACCTGTTCGACCAACCGATCCCGGGCCTCGACCTGATCGACAAGCTCAAACGCTATCCGCGCGGCCCGATTGCCTGACATCGCGTCAACACTCGGGCAAACTGCATTTCTGATTATTCCAACGACTGAGAGGACTGACGATGGTTCTGCGCTCGGAAATTCTGGTGAACAAAAACGTGCTCCCAACAAAAGAACAAGCTCTGCCTGGCCGCGAAACCCCCATGACCGTGCCGGAAAAACACTTCGTCCACGACGCCCCGCTACTGGGTCCATTCGCGATGGATGTGGATTTCGCGATCTTCGGCCTTGGCTGCTTCTGGGGCGCGGAACGCAAGTTCTGGCAGCGTGAAGGCGTGGTCAGTACGGCCGTGGGTTACGCTGGCGGCTTCACCCCGAACCCGACTTACGAAGAAGTCTGCTCCGGCTTGACCGGCCATAGCGAAGTCGTGCTGGTGGTCTACGAGCCGGCGAAAGTCAGCTACGAAGCGCTGCTGAAGATGTTCTGGGAACTGCACAACCCGACCCAGGGCATGCGCCAGGGCAACGACCTCGGCACCCAGTATCGCTCGGTGATCTACGCCACCAACCCGACCCAACTGGAAGCCGCGAAAAAAAGCGCACAGGTGTTCCAGGTCGAACTGACCAAGGCCGGCAAGGGCATCATCACCACCGAAATCGACGAAGCGCCGACGTTCTATTTCGCCGAGGCGTACCACCAACAGTACCTGGCGAAAAACCCTGAAGGCTATTGCGGCATTGGCGGCACCGGCGTGACCTGCCCGATCTGACCACTGACCGATCGTTCCCACGCTCTGCGTGGGAACGATCATCGCCTCATTCGGCGATCAACCAATCCATCCGCCACCCGCCCTGGGTCTGCCCAAGCTTCTCGGACAACCACGGCAGCAACTCACGCAACTCTTCCTCCAGCCCCCACGGCGGATTGGCAATGGCCAGACCGGAGCCGTTGAGGCTGTTCGGCGTATCCAGCGGATGCACCAGCAGCTCGACCCGCAACAACTTCGGCGCACCGGTACCGGCCAGGTCCTGATAGAAACGACGCAACGCACGCTGATCCTTAACCGGGTACCAGATCGCCGCCACAGTCTGGCGCATCCGCCCAACCGCCTCTTTCAAGGCCGCGGCGCAGCGCTGCATCTCATCCAGTTTTTCGAAGGGCGGATCGATCAACATAACCGCACGCTTCTCCGGCACCGGCAGCAACGCCCGCGGCACATGCCAGCCTTCGCCAAGATGCACCTTGACCCGACGATCACCGGCCATGTTGTCCTTGAGCAGCACGCCATCTTCCGGATGCTTCTCGTTGAGCAACACGCGGTCCTGCGGGCGCGTCAGGCGCCGCGCCAACTCCGGTGAGCCCGGATAAAAGCGCAACTGGCCGTCCGGGTTCATCTCATGCAACACCTGCATGTAATCGGCGGTCAGGATCGGCAGATCCGGCTGATCCCACAAACGCGCGATGCCTTCCAGATACTCACCGGTCCGGCTGGCCTGATCGCCCTGGAGGTCGTACAGGCCAATGCCGGCGTGCGTATCGAGATAGGCAAACGGCTGCTCCTTGCGCGACATCAGGGCGATGAGGCGGGTCAAGGTCAGGTGTTTGAACACATCGGCGTGATTGCCGGCATGGAAGGCGTGGCGATAATTCATGGTTGCTCCTGCGAAGGCCGGCAAGTTTACCTTTTACTGGGCGGCAAGTCAGGGGCTCGCGGCTGAGTGGCCCTCAACGTCAAAAGATCGCAGCCTTCGGCAGCTCCTACAGCGATCGCGCAAAATGGCTCTGACACCTGTAGGAGCTGCCGAAGGCTGCGATCTTTTGATCTTGATCTTGTGACGACGCCTACAGCCCTGCCGAAGGCCGCGCCCGCAACCGCCGCCCAACCACATCCAGCACGTCACAGCCATCGCGCAACGGAATGGCGCAGAGCAAGGCAAAGTCGCTGAGGATGAAGGACTCGCACTCGATAGAACCGCGCATCGACAGATTTTCAAGCACTTGGGTAACTGCGCGGATTCTGTAGTTTGCGGCATCGGTAAGGATGTCGAGTGGCGCGTGGGTGTCGACGAACAGCGTGGGCATGTCGGTGCAGTTGCTGGTCAATGCCATGAAGCGGTTGTCGGGATGGGGGATCGGCTTTTCGTAGGGTGGATCTAGATGAGTCGTTTTCATTTTTTAACCTCTGGTAGAAGCGGGGCTACCATCGGCCTTCCTACAGGCTTGGGTGGCAGCCATACGCGGGGTAGGAATATCGAGACCAGACAACTCGACCACGCCGAAGCGTGCCCGCGCACAGCCGCCGCAACAGATCTTACGGGCGCACGTTAGTGGCCGCAAATCAGTTGTCGACGCCAAAGCGTTTCTCATGGTCTTAACGGGTTCCTACACCCCATCACTGAATTGTCAGTGACCACCAAAGACTATCCATGAAATCCAAGCACCACCAGTTCATGGAAACCGATACATCTTGAAGGAAACGTCCTAGGACCTTGCCCGGAAATTTCGTAAGCCTCCCCCCCAAAAAAAACGGCCCGCCTCCTGTAGGAGACGGGCCGTTTTTGCGAAAGGTTAGAGCCTCAGCTCATCCCCATCACTTGTTCAGACGGAAATCCGCCTCAGCCGCAGCAAAGCGCTGCAGCATGCCAGCAGTCGGCGTGCCCAGCTTGCTGACGATGTAGATCGCCAGGCTGGCGAAGATGAAACCAGGGATGATTTCGTACAGGCCCAGCAGTTCGAAGTGCTTCCAGACGATCACGGTGATCGCGCCGACCAGGATGCCAGCCAGTGCGCCGTTGCGGGTCATGTCTTTCCAGATCACGGAGATCAGCACGACCGGACCGAATGCGGCACCGAAACCTGCCCAGGCGTAGCTCACCAGGCCCAGTACACGGTTTTCCGGGTTGGCCGCCATGGCGATGGCGATCAGGGCAACCAGCAGCACCATGGCGCGGCCGACCCAGACCAGTTCAACCTGGGAAGCGGATTTGCGCAGGAAGGTCTTGTAGAAGTCTTCGGTCAGGGCGCTCGAGCACACCAGCAACTGGCAGCTCAGGGTGCTCATGACGGCAGCCAGGATGGCCGACAGCAGAACGCCGGCAACCCATGGGTTGAAGAGGATTTTGGCCAGTTCGATGAACACACGCTCATGGTTTTCACTGACCGGCATGGCCACGGCCGGGTTGGCCGAGAAGTAGGCGATACCGAAGAAACCGACAGCCACGGTGCCGCCCAGGCACAGGATCATCCAGGCCATGGAGATGCGACGGGCTTTGGCGATCGACTTCACCGAATCGGCCGCCATGAAACGCGCCAGGATGTGCGGCTGGCCGAAGTAGCCCAGGCCCCAGCCCATCAGCGAGATGATGCCGATGAAGGTGGTATTTTTCAGCATGTCGAAGTTGCTTGGATCTTGCGCTTCGATGGCCAGGAACGTGGTGTCGACGCCGCCGGTGGCCAGCAGCACGATGATCGGCGTCAGCAACAGGGCGAAGATCATCAGCGTGGCTTGCACGGTGTCAGTCCAGCTGACCGCCAGGAAACCACCGACGAAGGTGTAGGCAATCGTCGCCGCAGCACCGGCCCACAGCGCAGTCTCGTAGGACATGCCGAAGGTGCTTTCGAACAGACGAGCTCCAGCCACGATGCCGGAAGCGCAATAGATCGTGAAGAACACCAGGATTACGACGGCGGAAATGATCCGCAGCAGGCCGCTTTTATCTTCGAAACGGCTGGAGAAGTAGTCCGGCAGGGTCAGCGCATCGCCATTGTGCTCGGTCTGCACGCGCAGACGGCCGGCGACGAACAGCCAGTTCAGGTAAGCCCCGATGATCAGGCCGATGGCGATCCAGCTCTCGGACAGACCGGACATGTAGATGGCGCCCGGCAGGCCCATCAACAACCAGCCGCTCATGTCGGATGCACCGGCGGACAACGCGGTCACGACACTGCCCAGGCTACGGCCGCCCAGGATGTAGTCGGAAAGGTTGTTGGTGGAGCGATAGGCCATGAAGCCGATCAGCACCATTGCTGCGATGTAGATCACGAACGTGATCAGGGTTGGATTGCTTACGCTCATTGAGTGATGCCCTGGCTTTGTTTTTATGTAGCGGCGGCTGGTGAAGCGCTGGCAAACGGTGACATTTGACAGACGATCCGGGATCCCGCGCATTTATGACCGATGTTTCCCCAGGAAAGCCATCGGCCGGCACACCGGTCTTGCGACTGGTTGCACCTTGGGCGCGAATGCTATGCAACAAAGCAAATAAGGTGCAACCCATTTCTGGGGAATAAGTTGCACCTAGTCGGAAATTTATATCAAACCAGGGTTTTTGCTCCTTTTCGGAGCAAGAATGATCGTCTATCCATCCAAAAAGCACCAAGGCAATGCGGTAATGGCGCAGTGGAATTTTTTTCCTGACGAACTGCCGTTTATTCCCGTAAAAAAAGGGTTGCACCCGGTTGCACCTCATTCATCACACGGCTAATCTTTGCGCCAGCTGATGCCACGCAGTCGTGGCAAACATGAGGATAAAAACATGGCTACCACCACCCTTGGGGTCAAACTCGATGACCCGACCCGCGAACGCCTCAAGGCTGCCGCGACCTCGATTGATCGCACGCCGCACTGGCTGATCAAGCAGGCAATTTTCAATTACCTGGAAAAACTCGAGGGTGGTGCAACCCTGTCCGAGCTCAACGGTATCGCCCGAGACACTGACGAAGCGGGCGACGTCCATGTCGACCACGCGCACCAGTGCTTCCTCGAGTTCGCCGAGAGCATCCTGCCGCAATCGGTCTTGCGTGCGTCGATCACCGCCGCGTACCGTCGCCCGGAACCGGAAGTGGTGCCGATGCTGATCGAGCAGGCTCGCCTGCCGGCGCCGATGGCCGAAGCCACCAACAAGCTCGCTGCCTCTATTGCGGAAAAACTGCGCAACCAGAAGAGCGCCGGCGGCCGTGCCGGTATCGTTCAGGGCCTGCTGCAAGAGTTCTCCTTGTCGTCCCAGGAAGGCGTGGCGCTGATGTGCCTGGCCGAGGCGCTGTTGCGCATTCCGGACAAAGGCACCCGTGACGCCCTGATCCGCGACAAGATCAGTACCGGCAACTGGCAGCCACACCTGGGCAACAGCCCGTCGCTGTTCGTCAACGCCGCGACCTGGGGCCTGCTGCTGACCGGCAAGCTGGTGTCCACGCATAACGAAGCGGGCCTGACTTCGTCCCTCAGCCGCATCATCGGCAAGAGCGGCGAGCCGATGATCCGCAAGGGCGTCGACATGGCCATGCGCCTGATGGGCGAGCAGTTCGTCACCGGCGAGACCATTGCCGAAGCCCTGGCCAACGCCAGCAAGTTCGAAGCCAAGGGCTTCCGCTATTCCTACGACATGCTCGGTGAAGCCGCACTGACTGAGCACGACGCGCAGAAGTACCTGGCCTCGTACGAACAAGCCATCCACTCGATCGGCAAAGCGTCCCACGGTCGCGGGATTTATGAAGGTCCGGGCATTTCGATCAAGCTGTCGGCCTTGCACCCGCGCTACAGCCGTGCCCAGTACGAGCGCGTGATGGATGAGCTGTACCCGCGCCTGCTGTCGCTGACCCTGCTGGCCAAGCAATACGACATCGGCCTGAACATCGACGCCGAAGAAGCCGACCGCCTCGAGCTGTCGCTGGATCTGCTCGAGCGCCTGTGCTTCGAGCCGCAACTGACGGGCTGGAACGGCATCGGTTTCGTGATCCAGGCTTATCAGAAGCGTTGCCCGTACGTGATCGACTACGTGATCGACCTGGCTCGCCGCAGCCGTCATCGCCTGATGATCCGCCTGGTGAAAGGCGCGTACTGGGACAGCGAGATCAAGCGCGCCCAGGTTGAAGGCCTGGAAGGCTATCCGGTCTACACCCGCAAGGTGTACACCGACGTGTCCTACATCGCTTGCGCACGCAAACTGCTGTCGGTGCCGGAAGTCATCTACCCGCAGTTCGCCACGCACAACGCCCACACCCTGTCGGCCATTTATCACATTGCCGGTCAGAACTATTACCCGGGCCAGTACGAGTTCCAGTGCCTGCATGGCATGGGCGAACCGCTGTACGAACAAGTTGTAGGAAAGGTTTCCGAAGGCAAGCTGAACCGTCCGTGCCGTGTGTACGCACCGGTCGGCACCCACGAAACCCTCCTGGCTTACCTGGTACGTCGCCTGCTGGAAAACGGCGCCAACACCTCGTTCGTCAACCGTATTGCCGACCAGTCGATTTCCATCCAGGAATTGGTGGCCGACCCGGTAGCAAGCATCGAGCAGATGGCGACCGTGGAAGGTGGCTTCGGCCTGCCGCATCCTCGCATTCCGCTGCCGCGCGATTTGTACGGCTCCGAGCGCGCCAACTCCAGCGGCATCGACATGGCCAACGAACATCGCCTGGCGTCCTTGTCCTGCGCTCTGCTGGCTACTGCGCACAACAACTGGAAGGCCGCGCCGATGCTCGGTTGCGCTTCCAGCAGCGAAACCCCTGCACCCGTCTTGAACCCGTCCGATCTGCGTGACGTGGTTGGCCACGTACAGGAAGCGACTGTCGAAGACGTCGACAATGCGATCCAGTGCGCACTGAACGCCGCGCCGATCTGGCAGGCTACCCCGCCGGCCGAACGCGCCGCGATCCTCGAACGCGCCGCAGACCTGATGGAAGCCGAGATCCAGCCGCTGATGGGCCTGCTGGCTCGCGAAGCCGGCAAGACTTTCGCCAACGCCATCGCCGAAGTGCGCGAGGCCGTGGACTTCCTGCGTTATTACGCGGTGCAGGCTCGCAACGATTTCACCAATGATGCCCACCGCCCGCTGGGTCCGGTGGTGTGCATCAGCCCGTGGAACTTCCCGCTGGCAATCTTCAGTGGCCAAGTGGCTGCGGCGCTGGCTGCCGGTAACCCGGTATTGGCCAAGCCTGCGGAACAGACGCCGCTGGTCGCCGCTCAAGCCGTGCGCCTGCTGCTCGAGGCCGGGATTCCACAAGGTGTCCTGCAACTGTTGCCGGGCCGTGGCGAAACCGTCGGCGCCGGACTGGTGGGCGACGATCGCGTCAAAGGCGTGATGTTCACCGGCTCCACCGAAGTTGCGCGCCTGCTGCAACGCAACATTGCCGGTCGCCTGGACAGCCAGGGTCGTCCGATTCCGCTGATCGCCGAAACCGGTGGCCAGAACGCGATGATCGTCGACTCTTCGGCACTGACCGAACAGGTGGTGATCGACGTGGTTTCGTCGGCCTTCGATAGCGCCGGCCAGCGTTGCTCGGCCCTGCGCGTGCTGTGCCTGCAGGAAGATTCTGCCGACCGCGTGATCGAAATGCTCAAGGGTGCCATGGCTGAAAGCCGCCTCGGCAACCCTGAGCGCCTGTCCGTGGACATCGGCCCGGTGATCGACGCCGAAGCCAAGGCTGGCATCGAGAAGCACATCCAGGCCATGCGCGACAAAGGTCGCAGCGTGTACCAGGTGGCCATCGCCGACGCCGAAGAAGTTAAACGCGGCACCTTCGTGATGCCGACGCTGATCGAACTGGAAAGCTTCGACGAACTGCAACGGGAGATCTTCGGCCCGGTGCTGCACGTGGTGCGCTACAAGCGCAAGGACATCGATCAACTGATTGCCCAAATCAACGCTTCCGGCTACGGCCTGACGCTGGGCGTGCACACCCGTATCGACGAGACCATCGCCAAGGTGATCGACAACGTCAATGCCGGTAACGTCTACGTCAACCGCAACATCGTGGGTGCCGTGGTCGGCGTGCAGCCATTCGGCGGCGAAGGCCTGTCGGGTACTGGCCCGAAAGCCGGTGGTCCGCTGTACCTGTACCGCCTGCTGTCGACCCGCCCTGCCGATGCGATCGAACAATCCTTCGCTCGCGGCGACGCTGCCGTAGCACCGGACGTTCGCCTTCGCGATGCCATGAGCAAACCGCTGACCGCCTTGAAAGCCTGGGCCGACAGCAACAAGTTCGCCGACCTGAGCACCCTGTGCGCGCAGTTCGCCGCACAATCGCAAAGCGGTATCACCCGCGTCCTGGCCGGCCCGACCGGCGAACGTAACAGCTATGCGATCCTGCCGCGCGAGCACGTGCTGTGCCTGGCGGAAGTCGAAGGCGACCTGCTGACGCAACTGGCTGCGGTATTGGCTGTCGGCGGTTCGGCGGTATGGCCGGAAGCTGAACTGACCAAGGCCTTGCTCGCCCGTCTGCCGAAAGACATCCAGGCACGCATCAAGCTGGTTTCCGACTGGAACAAGGACGACGTGGTGATTGATGCGGTTCTGCATCACGGCCATTCCGACCAGTTGCGCGCGGTTTGCCAGCAAGTGGCCAAGCGTGCCGGTGCCATTGTCGGCGTCCAGGGTCTGTCGCAGGGTGAAACCAACATTGCGTTGGAGCGCCTGGTGATCGAGCGTGCGTTGAGCGTCAATACCGCTGCTGCCGGCGGTAACGCCAGCCTGATGACCATCGGCTAAAACCGATAAACCGGGCTGCCGCAATAGCCGCCCGGCACGCAATACCCTGTGGGAGCGGGCTTGCCCGCGATAGCGATGTATCAGTCACTGATGATGTTGACTGGTCTGACGCCATCGCGGGCAAGCCCGCTCCCACAGTTACTTATGGCGTCTGCTAAGTCACCATCACGCAGATCAATCATCCTGTTCAGCCTCTATTCCCCCGCCTAGACTCGCCCTACTCCAACAAAAGGTAGGCCGCCATGTCCGAGACGTTGCTCAGTTCCCGCAATCTGGCTTTCGAGCTGTATGAAGTCCTCGATGCCGAGGGCCTGACCCAGCGTGAGCGTTTCGCCGAACATAATCGCGAAACCTTCGATGCCGCCTTGGGCACCGCCCGCAACATCGCCGAGAAGTTCTTCGCCCCGCACAATCGCAAGGGTGACGAGAACGAGCCGCGCTATGAGGACGGCCAGGCAATCCTGATTCCGGAAGTGAAACCGGCAGTCGACGCGTTCCTCGAGGCCGGCTTCCTCAATGCAGCGCGCAGTTTCGACGCTGGTGGCATGCAACTTCCTACCCTGTTGTCGCAGGCCTGCTTCGCGCATTTCCAGTCCGCCAACGCGGCGTCGACCTCCTACCCGTTCCTGACCATGGGCGCGGCCAACCTGATCGAAAGTTTCGGCACCGAGGAGCAGAAACGCCGCTTCCTGCAACCGATGATCGACGGCCGCTTCTTCGGCACCATGGCCCTGACCGAACCCCACGCAGGTTCGTCGCTGTCGGATATTCGTACACGAGCCGAGCCTGCGTCCGACGGCACCTATCGACTCAAGGGCAACAAGATCTTCATCTCCGGCGGCGATCATCCGCTGTCGGAAAACATCGTGCACATGGTCCTGGCCAAGCTGCCGGATGCACCTGCCGGGGTGAAGGGCATTTCGCTGTTCATCGTGCCGAAATTCCTGGTCAACGATGACGGCCGCCTCGGCAAACGCAACGACGTGCTGCTGGCGGGGCTTTTCCACAAGATGGGCTGGCGCGGCACCACCTCAACCGCGCTGAACTTCGGCGATAATGGCGAGTGCGTAGGCTATCTGGTGGGCAAGCCGCATCATGGCTTGAGCTACATGTTCCAGATGATGAACGAGGCGCGAATCGGCGTCGGCATGGGTGCGGTGATGCTCGGCTACGCCGGCTACCTGTATTCGCTGGAATACGCCCGCGAGCGCCCTCAGGGTCGCGTGCCCGACAGCAAGGACCCGAACACCGCTCCGGTGGCGATCATCCAGCACGCCGACGTCAAGCGCATGCTGCTGACGCAAAAAGCCTACGTCGAAGGATCGTTCGACCTGGGGCTGTACGCGGCGCGGCTGTTTGATGACACCACGACACTGGAGACCGAGGCCGAACGCAAACAGGCCCATGAACTGTTGGACTTGCTGACCCCGATCGTCAAATCCTGGCCGTCGGAGTTTTGCCTGAAGGCTAACGAACTGGCGATCCAGATCCTCGGCGGCCACGGCTACACCCGCGAATACCCGGTGGAACAATACTACCGCGACAACCGTCTGAACCCGATCCACGAAGGCACCCACGGCATTCAGTCGCTAGACTTGCTGGGGCGCAAACTGGCGCAGAACGGCGGCGCAGGGCTCAAGCAATTGATCCGTCTGATCGCCGACACCGCCGAGCGCGCGCAAGCTCATGAGGCGCTGAGCGCATTGCGTGAGCCGCTGGAGAAACTGGTGGCGCGCCTGCAAACGGTGACCATTGGCTTGCTGACCGACCTGGCCCAGGGCAAGGTCAACAGCAGCCTGGCTAACTCGGCGCTGTACCTGAAAGTTTTTGGTCACACGGTAATTGGCTGGCGCTGGCTGGAACAGGCGATTCGCGCCGAGGAAGGGTTGGCCAAAGAAAATGCGGCCGATGTGAACTTCTATAAAGGCAAGCTCCAGGCGGCGCGGTACTTCCTGACCTGGGAAATCCCGGCTTGCCACCATGAGTTGACGATTCTTGAAGCGCGGGATGATGTTTGCCTGGGCATGCAGGATGAGTGGTTCTGATCCAAGTCTGAGGTGCTGCCGAAATCCATTCGCGAGCAGGCTCGCTCCCACAGTTGAACGCGTGACATTGTGGGAGCGAGCCTGCTCGCGAAGAGGACATCACTGACAACAGATCAGCTCAGACGAAACCCACCCATCTGCCGCGCCAGATCATCCGCCAACCGCTGCAACGTCTGGCAATCCTCCCGACAAGCCTTGACCTCCCCGGCCGTCGCCCGCGCCAGATCGGAAATCCCCTGCACGTTGCGGTTGATCTCTTCCGTCACCGCCGACTGCTCTTCCGTCGCCGTCGCCACCTGGTGGTTCATGTCGCTGATGCGCTCGACCTGCCCGGTAATCGCCGTCAAAGAGGCCCCGGTGCGCTGGCTCGACTCGACACCCGTGCCCGTCGCGGCCTGGCCGGAATGCATCAACGACACCGCGTTCTCCGCGCCCTGCTTGAGGCTGCCGATCATCTGCTGAATCTCGTCGGTGGATGTTTGCGTGCGTCGCGCCAGGGTGCGCACTTCATCGGCCACCACCGCGAATCCGCGTCCCATGTCGCCGGCCCGCGCCGCTTCGATAGCGGCGTTCAGCGCCAGCAAATTGGTCTGCTCGGAAATTCCGCGAATCACCGCGAGCACCTGATCAATCGATGCCACCTGGTCTGCCAATTCGCCCACGGCTCTGGCGGCGACGCCGATTTCATCGGACATGCTTTCAATATGGCGGATCGAACCCCCGACCACTTCCCGCGCCTGCATTGCTTCATCACGGGCGTTTTGCGAAGCGACTGCCGCATTGCCGGCGTTTTGCGCAATTTCCTGCACAGTCAGGCCCATTTCGTGGACCGCGGTGGCGACCATGTCGGTCATCTCCTGCTGGCGCCCGGAACGCTCTGCGGTGTTATCCACCACCCGTGCCACCTGCCCGACCGCTGCGCGCAAGCGTTCGCTGGTGGTCAGCACTTCGCCGATCATCCCGCGCTGGCTTTCCAGGAAGCGATTGAACCCGCGCGCCAGGTCGCCCAGTTCATCGGCGCGGCTGGAATCTAACCGATGGGTCAAATCTCCACCACCGCTACCGATGGCCACCAGTGCCGCTGTTACCTGACGAATCGGTCGTACCAGGCCACGGGCCAGCAACACCACCAGCAACAAGCACACCAAGGCCACCGCCAGGCCGATACCACCGCTGATCCACATGGCGCGACGGGCCTCGGCGTAGATTTGCGATTGCGGCACTTCGGCCACCAGGGTCCAGCCCAAATCCCTTAACGGCAGGCTCAGCGCCAGATAATCCTCACCCTCACGGGAAAAACCGCTGCTGGCGGCAACTTTTTGACCCATGACTGCTTGTGCCGCCGAGCTGCCGATTTGTTCGGCCAGAGTACGCTTGCCGCTGAATTGAGCCTCGGGATGCACCTGGATCAAACCGTCGGAGCGCACGAGATAGACCTTGCCACGCTCACCAAAGCTGAAGTTGTGAATCAGCTCCGACAGCTCTTTCATGCTCAGGCCCAGTCCGGCGACGCCCACGACCTTCCCGGCCTTCTCGACTTTAAGGTCGATGAAAAGCGCCAATTCTCCGGTGGCCGCGTCGTTATCGATATTGAGGGTGCGCGGCTGGTCGCTGTCGAGGAACGCATAGAACCAGGCGTCTTTTGGATTGGAACGACTGAGGGTCCGGTCCAGGCCTTTTTCGTTGAAGTAATGGTGGCTAGCCGTGCCGACCATCAACGCGGTAAAGGCTTTGTGTTCGGCGCGCACGCCTTCGAGGTAAGTGGTAAACGTGCCGGTCTGGGCACTGTCTTCACCCGCGGCCAGCCAGTCGCGAACCATGCTGTTGCTGGCGATGTCCTTGGCGGCGGTGAGAGGCTGGACAAGGATGCGTTCGATGTCGTTGCGCATCGCCTCAATACTCGACGGCAAGGCTTGCTCGACCAGATAGCTTTGAGCAAGGCGGTTGACCACCAGGGTATAAATGCCAACCACGATCAGAATGCTGACCAACAGGGCGGTGCCCATGCTCAGGATCAACTGCCACTGAATACTGCGTCGCCAGAACTGCATGGAGCACCCCCAAAGAATAAGAGGCTGAAACACTGCAACAGCCGTGCCGATTGTATACAACTAAACCGACAATTTATTCTTTGGTTGTGCGCAAAGCCGATCAGGCCTGATTGATCGTCTTGGAGATCACTTCAACCGTGGCGCTGACTTGCTCTTGGTAACGGTCGAGTTCCTGCTTGTGGCGCTTTTGCATTTCGATCTGTTGGGAACACAGATTCATAGCGGCCAGCACCAGCAGTCGGTCACCGATCAGGGTCGGGTACTTCTTCTTGGTCTCGGCCAGGGCAGCCTTCAACATCAATGCGGCGTCCAGCAGGGTCTGCTCTTCCCCGGCCGGCGCCTTGATCGAATAGTCTTCCCCCAGGATCGAGACGACTTTCACACCTGGGCCATAACTCATGCGTTGACAGGGCCAGCGCTGACGCGCTCAACCAGGGCCTGGATGCGTGCCACGGTGGCGCCTTGTTTCTCTTCCTGTTCCATCAGGCTCAGTTGCAGGCTTTCGTTTTCATCCTTGGCCTGGGCCAGTTCGGCGCTCAGGGTCTGGTTAGTGCTGACCAAGGCCTGGTTCTGTTGCACCAGATCGCTGACCAGTTGTTCCAATTGGCTTAGGGATGCTTCCAACATTTTGATTTTCCGGGCATTTTCAAAGGGCGCGTACGATAAAGAAAAGTCACGGTGGATGCCAGGGTTAAACAGGCGCAAGGCCTTGATTTTCCTGACCAGTGACCCTTCTCGCGAACTGTAGAGACTGTCATTGTCCAATCTGGTTCCTGCAGTTCGTCGCCATGAAGCGCAAAAGATCGCAGCCTTCGCCAGCCCTGCAAGAGATTCGCGTTTTCCTGTAGGAGCTGCCGCAGGCTGCGATCATTTGATTGGCAAAAGCTTTTTGACAGCATCACATTTCAACAGGTTAGAATCGCTGGCACGCAGACTGCATGGTCAGTTTGTGCCCGCTTTTCAGCCTTCCGGAGTACTGCCTTTGAATGCGACGACCATCAACAGCCTGTTCTTGATCGGCGCGTTGCTGGTAGGTGCGAGCATCCTGGTAAGTTCACTTTCGTCGCGCCTCGGCATCCCGATCCTGGTGATCATCCTGGCCGTGGGCATGGCCGCCGGCGTCGATGGCGGCGGCATTATCTTCGACAACTACCCCACCGCTTATCTGGTCGGCAACCTGGCATTGGCGGTAATCCTGCTGGACGGTGGCTTGCGTACTCGGGTATCGAGTTTTCGCGTGGCCTTGTGGCCGGCGCTGTCGCTGGCCACTGTAGGCGTGCTGATTACCACCGGGCTGACCGGCATGGCCGCGGCCTGGCTGTTCGACCTGAACCTGATGCAGGGCCTGCTGATCGGTGCCATCGTCGGCTCTACTGACGCCGCCGCAGTGTTTTCCCTGCTAGGCGGCAAAGGCCTGAACGAACGGGTGACCGCCAGCCTGGAAATCGAATCCGGCAGCAACGACCCGATGGCGGTGTTCCTCACCGTGACCCTGATCGACATGCTCGCCAGCGGCCAGACCGGCCTGCACTGGAGCCTGTTGACGCACCTGCTGCGCGAGTTCGGCATCGGCGGCATCATCGGCCTGGGGGGCGGTTGGCTGATGCTGCAACTGGTCAACCGTATCAACCTGGCCACCGGTCTCTATCCAATCCTGGTCATTGCCGGCGGCCTGGTGGTGTTCGCCCTGACCAACGCCCTGCACGGCAGTGGGTTCCTGGCCGTGTACCTGTGCGGCCTGGTTATCGGCAACCGTCCGGTGCGCAGCCGTCACGGCATTTTGCACATGCTCGATGGTATGGCCTGGCTGGCGCAGATCGGCATGTTCCTGGTGCTGGGGCTGCTGGTCACGCCCCACGATCTGTTGCCGATTGCCCTGCCGGCACTTGCGCTGGCGCTATGGATGATCCTGTTTGCCAGGCCGTTGTCGGTGATGGTCGGCCTGCTACCGTTCAAGGCGTTTCACGGGCGCGAAAAGGCGTTCATTTCCTGGGTTGGACTGCGCGGTGCGGTTCCGATCATTCTGGCGGTGTTCCCGCTGATGGCGGGCCTGCCCAACGCCCAGCTGTACTTCAACCTCGCCTTCTTTATCGTGCTGGTATCGCTGCTGGTGCAAGGCACAAGCTTGCCGTGGATCGCCAAACTGCTGAAGGTGACGGTGCCACCCGAGCCTGCGCCAATCTCCCGCTCGGCCCTGGAAGTGCACGTCACCAGCGAGTGGGAACTGTTCGTTTATCGCCTCGGCGCCGAGAAATGGTGCATCGGTTCGCACCTTCGCGAGCTGAAAATGCCCGAAGGCACCCGTATCGCAGCCCTGTTTCGTGGCGAACAACTGCTCCATCCGTCGGGTAGTACGGTGCTGGAAGTCGATGATTTGCTGTGTGTTATAGGCCATGAACACAACCTGCCGGCCCTCGGAAAACTGTTCAGCCAGGCGCCGCAGCGGGGCCTCGATTTGCGTTTCTTCGGCGACTTCGTCCTTGAAGGAGACGCCCAGCTGGCCGCTGTTGCCGCCCTGTACGGGTTGAAGGTCGAAGGCATCGATCCGGACATGTCCCTGGGGCACTTCATTGCCCAGAAAGTTGGGGGTGCGCCCGTGGTCGGTGACCAGGTTGAATGGAACAACACCATCTGGACCGTTGCGGTCATGGAAGGGAACAAGATCGGCAAAGTGGGCGTCAGATTCCCCGAAGGAAGTCGCCCCGGCCCGGGACTCTTCCTCTAAACTCCATTCTTCGTCTCGTTTTCGATCGGTCACTATGTCAAGCCTGCGCACGTTTTTCGTCATGGTCCTGTTGGGCCTGAGCCTCTCTGTCGGTACCGTACAAGCCGCCGAACCGCCCACCCGTGAATCCGTGCAGGCAAGCCTGGACAAGATCGCCGACCGCAAACTGCCGGAAGCCGATCAAAAGGCCCTGCAATCCGTCCTGCAGAGCACGCTGACACAGCTCAACAATCAGCGTGATTACGAGCAGAAGCTGGTCGAGCTCAAGCAACAACTGGCCAGCGCGCCCAAACTGACCATTGAGAACCAACGCGAACTGGCCCGCCTGAAGGCCAGCAGCGTGGTACCGGTGGCGCAACGTTTTGCCAAAGAGTCGATTCAGCAACTTGAGCAACTGCTCACCGAACGTTCGACCCAGCAAAGCGATCTGCAAAAAGCCCTGGGCGACGCCAACAGCCTGATCATTACCGCCCAGACTCGCCCCGAACGCGCCCAAGGGGAAATTTCCGCCAGCCAGACGCGCATCCAGCAGATCAACAACATCCTCAAGGCCGGCAAAGACGCCGGCAAAACCCTGAGTGCCGAGCAGCGCGACCAGCTCAATGCCGAGCTCATGGCACTGAACGCCCTGATCCCGCTGCGCCGCCAGGAACTGGCGAGCAACACTCAGCTGCAAGACTTGGGCAATAGCCAGCATGACCTGCTGACGGAAAAATCCGATCGCCTGGATCAGGAAATCCAAGAGCTGCAAAACCTGATCAACCAGAAGCGCCTCGCACAATCCCAGGAAACGGTCACCCAGCAATCGATCGAAGCGCAGAAGGCCGGCGGCAGCAGCCTGCTGGCCGTCGAAAGCACGGCGAACCTGAAACTCTCGGACTATCTGCTCAAAAGCACCGACCGCCTCAACGAAGTCACGCAGAAAAACCTGCAAACCAAGCAACAACTGGACAGCCTGACCCAGAGCGATTCAGCCCTGGACGAGCAGATCAACGTGCTCAAGGGCAGCCTGCTGCTGTCCAAGATTCTCTACAAGCAGAAACAGGCCTTGCCACGCCTGCGGGTCGACCGTGACCTGGCGGATCAGATCGCCGACATTCGCCTGTATCAATTCGAAGTCAGCCAGCAACGGGAGCTGCTGAGCAACCCGGCGAGCTACGTCGACAACCTGCTGTCGACCCAACCGCCCGAGCAGGTCACCCCGCAATTGCGCAAGAGCCTGCTGGAGCTGGCCACCACCCGTGCCGACCTGCTGGAGCGGCTGAACCGCGAACTGAGCGCGGTACTCAACGAATCCATCACCCTGCAACTGAATCAGAAACAACTGCTGAGTACCGCGCAAAGCTTGCGGGCGACACTCGACGAGCAGATGTTCTGGATTCCCAGTAACAAACCGCTGGATGTGGAGTGGTTCAGTACTGTGCCGGAGCGCCTGAGCCGTCAGGTCGATACCCTGCCCTGGGCTTCGAGCCTGAGTGAACTGGTCGACGGCCTGACCCAGCGTCCACTGCTGTTCCTGCCGCTGGCATTGCTGATTGGTGCACTGCTATGGCGACGCAAGCAGCTGTATGCCCGCCTGAACAAGGTTCACCAGGACATCGGGCATTTCAAGCGTGATAGCCAGTGGCACACACCCCAAGCCATTTTGATCAACATCCTGCTGGCGATGCCAGTGTCACTGGCCCTCGCCTTGTGCGGCCTGGCCCTGCAAATCGACGCCCGCGGGCAGAACGCGAGCATGGGCGCGGCCTTGCTGCAAATGGCCGGGGCGTGGCTGGTGTTCTACACCGCCTACCGAATCCTCGCGCCGGGTGGGGTGGCAGAACTGCATTTCCGCTGGGAAAAACCCCAGGTCGAATTCCTCCGGGGCTGGGTCCGCCGCCTTGGCATGGTGGTGATGGCACTGGTCACCGTGGTGGCGGTGGCGGAATTGCAACCGGCGGCGCTGGCCGATGACGTGCTCGGCATGCCGGTGGTGCTGATCTGCTACGCCTTGATGACCTGGCTGCTCAGTCGATTGCTGATCAGCAGCCCGACCCACGAAAACGCCTCGTTGTTCCGCAAGGTCCTGGGCATTCTGTTTACCGCGCTGCCCATCGCGCTGTTCGTGGCCGTGTGCTTCGGCTACTACTACACCGCACTCAAACTCAGCGACCGACTGATCAACACCCTTTACTTGCTGATGTTCTGGCTGGTGATCGAAGCGACCTTCGTGCGCGGCCTGAGCGTGGCGGCACGGCGCCTGGCTTACCAGCGCGCCCTGGCCAAACGCCAGGCGGCAAAAGAGGCCGGCGACGGCGAAGCGATCATCGAAGAACCGACGCTGGACATCGAGAAGGTCAACGAACAATCCCTGCGCCTGATTCGCCTGGCGCTGCTGGGTGGCTTCATCGCTGCGCTGTATTGGGTCTGGGCCGACTTGATCACGGTGTTCTCGTACCTGGACAACATCACCCTTTACGAATACACCAGCGGCACCGGTGCCAACATGAGCATGGTGCCGATCAGCATCGGCGACATGCTCGGTGCACTGATCATCATCGGTATCACCTTTGCCCTGGCGCGCAACTTACCCGGCCTGCTGGAGGTGTTCGTGCTCTCGAAGCTGAACCTGGCCCAAGGCAGCGCCTATGCCACCACCACGCTGCTGTCCTACCTGATCGCCGGTATTGGTTTCGTCTCTACCCTGTCGACCCTCGGCGTGAGCTGGGACAAATTGCAATGGCTGGTCGCGGCGCTCTCGGTCGGCCTCGGCTTCGGTATGCAGGAAATCTTCGCCAACTTCATCTCCGGCATCATGATCCTGTTCGAACGCCCGGTGCGCATCGGTGACACCATCACCATCGGCAACCTGTCGGGTACGGTGAGCAAGATTCGCATCCGTGCCACCACCATCACCGACTTCGACCGCAAGGACATCATTGTCCCGAACAAGACGTTCATTACCGGGCAACTGATCAACTGGTCGCTGACCGATACCATCACCCGGGTCACGCTCAAGCTCGGGGTCGATTACGGCTCGGACCTGGACCTGGTCAAGGAATTGCTCCTCAAGGCTGCACGGGAAAATCCGAGGGTGCTCAAGGAGCCCGAGCCGCACGTGTACTTCCTCAACTTCGGCGAAAGCACTCTTGACCACGAGCTGCGCATGCACGTGCGCGACCTCGGCGACCGCAACCCAGTGCTCGATGAGGTCAACCGCTTCATCAACCGCGAGTTCAAGAAGCAGCACATCAACATCTCGTTCCGCCAGATGGAGGTCTACCTCAAGAATCTCCACGGCCAGGAATACAAGATGGTGCCGATCGAGCCAGAAGCGAAAACCATCGTGCCACTGGTCGATGGCAAGCCGGTGCAAGAGCCACCTTCCGCCAAACTCGACTAACCGGCCATTCCCCAGCAGAATGCTCGGACATTCTGCTGGAGCCGGCCTTTGAAAGCCCTCGACGAACTGACCTTCGACAATCGCTTCGACCGCTTGGGCGATGCCTTTTCCGCCCATGTGCTGCCCGAGCCAATCGATAACCCACGTCTCGTGGTCGCAAGCCCCGCTGCCATGGCGCTGCTCGACCTCGACCCCGCCGTGGCCGAAACCCAAGAGTTCGCCGAGCTGTTCAGTGGTCACAAACTCTGGGCTGACGCGATTCCCAGGGCGATGGTCTATTCCGGTCACCAGTTCGGTTCCTACAACCCGCAACTGGGCGATGGTCGCGGCCTGTTGCTGGGCGAGGTGTACAACGAGGCCGGCGAGCACTGGGACCTTCACCTCAAGGGCGCCGGTCAGACGCCGTTTTCGCGCATGGGCGATGGGCGCGCAGTGCTGCGTTCCTCGATCCGCGAGTTTCTCGCCTCCGAAGCCCTGCAGGCCCTGAACATCCCGACCACTCGGGCGCTGTGCGTGATTGGCTCCGACACCCCGGTCTGGCGCGAAAAACAAGAGCGCGCGGCCATGGTCCTGCGCCTGGCACCGAGCCATGTACGCTTTGGGCATTTCGAATACTTCTACTACACCAAACGTCCCGAGCAGCAGAAAATCCTGGGCGACCATGTGCTGGCCATGCACTTCCCGCAGTGCCTGGAACAACCGGAACCGTACCTGGCGATGTTCCGCGAAGTGGTCGAGCGCAATGCCGAACTGATCGCCAAGTGGCAAGCCTACGGTTTCTGCCATGGCGTAATGAACACTGACAACATGTCGATCCTCGGCATTACCTTCGACTTCGGCCCATTCGCCTTCCTCGATGATTTCGACGCCAACTTCATCTGCAACCACTCCGATGACCAGGGCCGCTATTCATTCAGCAACCAGGTGCCCATTGGCCAGTGGAACCTCAGCGCCCTGGCCCAGGCGCTGACACCGTTCATCAGCGTCGAGGCCCTGCGCGAAACCCTCGGCCTGTACTTGCCGCTGTTCCAGGCTCATTACCTGGACCTGATGCGCCGCCGTCTCGGCCTGACCACCGCCGAAGAGGACGACCAGAAGCTGCTGGAGCAATTGCTTCAACTGATGCAGAACAGCGGCGTCGATTACAGCCTGTTCTTCCGGCGCCTGGGCGAAAAAGCCCCCGAAGCGGCCGTTGGCCATTTGCGCGATGACTTCGTCGACCTCAAGGGTTTTGATGCCTGGGGCGAGCGCTACGTCGCCCGAGTGGCCCGGGAAGGCGAGGTGGATCAGGAGCAGCGGCGCGCCCGGATGCATGCGGTCAACCCGCTGTACATCCTGCGCAACTACCTGGCGCAAAAGGCCATCGATGCGGCAGAGAGCGGCGACTACTCGGAAGTCCGCCGGCTGCACGCGGTGCTAAGCAAGCCGTTCGACGAACAACCCGGTATGGAGAGCTACGCCGAGAGGCCGCCGGAATGGGGCAAGCATCTGGAGATCAGTTGTTCGTCGTGAAGTGCCGCGCGATTGAAAATACAAGCGAGTGGCTCCAGATACAGACTACTCGCTCCTCACTGGACATCCGTCATGACCGACCCACTCCTCATCCCCTGCCCCCACTGCAACGGCCTCAACCGCATTCCCGCCGAGCGCCTGGGCGACCATCCAAAATGCGGACGTTGCAAGGCCGAGGTCCTGCTGAACAAGCCCTTCGAACTCAAGCAAGGTGATTACGCCAGTCAGATCAAAGGCGATCTGCCGCTTTTGGTGGATGTGTGGGCAGACTGGTGCGGACCGTGCAAATCGTTTGCGCCGGTGTTCGAGCAGGCGGCAGGGCAATTGGCCGGCAAGTGTCGGCTGGCCAAGCTGGACAGCGAGGCGAACCAGCAATTGTCGGCGCAGCTGGGGATTCGCTCGATACCGAGCCTGATTTTGTTCAAGAACGGTCGGGAAGTCGCCCGCCAGAGCGGGGCGTTCCCGTTAGCGCAACTGATGAGCTGGTTGCGTAGCCAGGGGATCTAAAGGCCACCCGAAAACCAAATGTGGGAGCGAGCCTGCTCGCGAAGAGGGATTCACATCCAACGTCTCTGTTGACTGAACTCCTGCCTTCGCGAGCAGGCTCGCTCCCACAGTGTTTTCGTTTTGCCCTTGGGAATCAGGTGTTTTCCAGCAAGTTATGCAACTCAACGAACTGCTGTGTCAGCTTGTGCCGCGGGTCCAGATGGATCAGCGGCATGTTGGCCTGATGGGATTCGCGCATGCGCACCGAACTGCCCAGGTACACCGGTAGCACCGGCAGACCTTCGGCGATCAACTCGTCGAGGATTTGCTGGGGCAGGCTCGCACGGGCCTGGAACTGGTTAACCACGATGCCTTCGACTTCCAGGCCTTCGTTGTGGTCGTCCTTCAGTTCTTCTATTTCTGCCAGCAAACCGTAAAGTGCTTGGCGGGAGAAGCTGTCGCAATCAAAGGGAATCAACACACGATCGGCGGCAATTAACGCAGAAACCGCATAAAAATTCAGGGCCGGCGGTGTATCCAGGTAGATCCGGTCGTAATCACCATCAAGCTCTTCGAGCAACTTTCGCAGCTTGTTGATCTTGTGCTTGGCCTCAAGCTTGGGCTGCAAGTCGGCCAGCTCGGCGGTGGCGGTGATGACGTGGAGGTTGTCGAACGGCGTTTCGTAGATATCGACCTGGTTCTTCTTGGCAAAAGGCCCGGAGGACAAGGTTTGCTTGAAGAAATCGGCGATACCCATCGGGATATCGTCACCGGTGAGTCCCGTCAGGTACTGAGTGGAGTTGGCTTGGGCATCGAGATCGACCAACAGGGTGCGATAGCCCTCGCTGGCGCTGACCGCCGCCAGATTGCAGGCAATACTGGATTTGCCCACGCCACCTTTCTGATTGAACACCACGCGCCGCATTGCAAAACCTCCGTGTACCAAAGAATGACCGAGTGTAGTGGTGCAGGGCATGGCTTCGCTAGCTCGCATGCGCATGGACTACATGGTCATCAGTGTTTTCTTACGGAAAAAGCCGCTGGGGGCACTATACGCCGAGACCTGAGCCGACAGACGGCCCGATGAAAATGTGAATAATTGCCAAACGTTCAGTTTTTGTGAACTGACCGGTACATCTCATCGAGCAAAACGTAACCAGTGTTTGCTACACGTTCGTCGCACCGGGATAATGCGCACCACTCGGCGCCAAGCGCCACGTAGGGTGTGCCGTGCCGTTGCGCCACTCACCGCGTCAGGAAGCCTGCAAGGGCGGGATTGAATGTCTGTGATTAATTTCAACATCGCCCAGTGGCGCGCTTGGGCCCCGGGGCTCGAAAGCGTGGATGACTGGCAGGCCTGGTGCCGCCAACCGTTGATGTTACCGGCCAGCGATGCCGCACCCGATGTCTCGTTCCTGCCGGCCATGCAACGCCGGCGGCTCAGCCGTCTGGCGCGAATGGCATTCAGTGTCGGCTGGCCATTGGCCGAGGGGCGCCAGGACCTGCCACTGGTCTTTGTTTCCCGTCACGGCGAAACCCCGCGCACCTTCGACATTCTCAGCGACCTGGCCGTCGAGCAACCGTTGTCGCCAACCCAGTTCAGCCTATCGGTGCATAACGCGATCATCGGCCTGTGGTCGATCATGCGCGGTGAAACCAGCGAAATGACTGCCTTGGCCGCCGCCGGCGACGGCCTTGAAAACGGCATGCTGGAGGCTGCGGCCCTGCTGGCTGAAGGCTCGTCCGCGGTTTTACTGGTGGTTACCGAAGAGCAACCGCCGCAGGCCTATTCGGCCTGGATCGACGACGTGCCCTTCCCTTATGCCGTCGGCCTGCTGATTACCCCGGGCAATGACTGGCAGCTGTCCCTGAACAGTGCCACGGATGCGTTGTCCAACGCTCGATGGCCGCACGCGTTGAATCTGTTGTGCACGCTGCTGGGTCCGCAAACCACCTGCCAACATGCCTGGAAAAATCGTGTATGGACTTGGCAACGCAAGCTGTGACTGAAAAAAACCGCGATGCCTATTACTGGCGCCTGCTGGCCACCGCCGCGAGCTTTGCCCTGTTCGGGTTGGGCGGGTTGTGCCTGCGCCTGGTGATTTTCCCGCTGCTGGCCTGCCTGCCAGGTGATGCCCATACCCACCGGTTGCGGGCGCGCCAGACTGTCAGCCGCTGTTTCTGGCTGTTCGTGCGCTTCATGGCCCGCGCCGGCGTGCTGACCTACGAAATCGAGGGTGCGGAAAAACTCGGTCGGCCCGGCCAGATGATCGTTGCCAATCACCCATCGCTGATCGACGTGGTATTTCTGATCGGTCTGGTCCCCCACGCCAACTGCGTGGTCAAGCAAAGCCTCTGGGATAACCCGTTCACCCGCACGCCCCTGCGTCGTACCGAATACATCAGCAACGATGGCAGCATGGACATGCTCGATGCCGCCGCCGATGCGCTGAAACAAGGCCAGACCCTGATCATTTTTCCCGAAGGTACACGCACCCAGCCAGGCCAGGCGCCCGCCTTTCATCGGGGCGGCGCGGCAATTGCCGTGCGTGGTGCGAAAATCCTCAGCCCCGTGGTGATCCGGGTCAGCCCGACCACACTGACCAAGGCCGAACCCTGGTATCGGATCCCCAAGCGCCGCGTACACTTCAGTTTCCGTGTGGGGGACGATATAGACCCCCAGGCCTTCGCCGCGCTCGGCCCGCCCCCCCTGGCCTCGCGCAAGCTCAACGATTACTTGCATTCTTACTTTATCAAGGAGCTCGCCGAAGATGAGCAATCTTAACCGTGAAATAAAAGATCTGATCATTGAAGCCCTCGGCCTCGAAGACATCAGCGCCGACGACATCGACGATCAGCAGACCCTGTTCGGCGAAGGTTTGGGCCTGGACTCGGTGGACGCCCTGGAACTCGGCCTGGCCATCCAGAAAAAATACGGCATCAAGATCGATGCCGACGCCAAGGACACGCGCAATCACTTCAGTAACGTGGCGAGCCTCGCGGCCTTCGTCACTGCAAAACAGGCAGCTTGAGACCGGACCATGCAAACTCGTGACGACATTTTCAACACCCTGCGCGATGCCTTGGTCGAACTGTTCGAACTGGACCCGGACCGGGTGAGCCTCGAATCCAACCTGTACCAGGATCTGGAAATCGACAGCATCGATGCGGTCGACCTGATCGATCACATCAAGCGCCAGACCGGCAAGAAAATCGCGGCCGAAGAATTCAAGTCGGTGCGTACCGTCAGCGACGTGGTCGAGGCGGTCTACCGTCTGGTTCAACCGGCCGCATGAGTCGATTGATTGGCCTCGGCTTGCTGCTGGCGGGCCTGCTATACCCTTTTGCGGTGTATTTCGGCATGGAGCATTTCGCCCCGTGGCAGTTCGGGTTGCTGCTGGGCAGCCTGTGGCTGGCCCGCGCGCTGACCGGCAAGCGACGGCCAGGCAGTTCGTGGATGGCGGGCGTGGCTATCCTGTTCTGCCTGTTGCTGGCGTTGTTCGACAGCCCGGCACTGCTGCGCTGGTATCCGGTATTGATCAGCGCCTTCATGCTGGGGCTGTTCGGACTGAGCCTGAAGTACGGCCCACCGATGGTCGAACGCCTGGCCCGCCTGCGCGAAGCACATTTGCCGGCCAAGGCCATTCGCTATACCCGCCAGGTGACTATCGCCTGGTGTGTATTTTTCCTGTGCAACGGGATCTGCGCCGCAGCCCTGACACTGTGGGCGCCGCTGAGCTGGTGGATGCTGTACACCGGCCTGATCTCCTATGGATTGATAGGCCTGATGTTTGCCATTGAATGGCTAATACGCCAACGGGTAAGAGGCCGCGCATGAACTGGATAAAACTTGAGCATCTGTTGCTCAAGGCCGAGCCGGGGCGAGCCGTGACGGCCGACCCGCAGCTTGATCACGCACAATTGCGCGAGCAGGCCCTGCGCCTGGCCGCCGGCTTGCAAACCCGCGGTGTGCGGCGCATTGCCGTGCACCTCGAAGACGCCGCGGACCTGGCGATTGCCTTGTTGGGCGCCTGGCGCGCGGGGGTCAGCGTGTTGCTGCCGGCCGACTTGCAACCGCAAACCCGCCAGCGCTGGTCGGGTGAAGTCGATTTATGGCTCACCGATCAGCCCGACGACACACACCCGGGCGATTATCAGGATGCGCCCCTTGGCGCCGCTGCCCTCGATCTTGACGGCTGCTCGCTGAGCCTGTGCACTTCCGGCTCCAGCGGCGAACCCAAGCGCATCGAAAAAAACCTGCGCCAACTGGTCAATGAAGTCCAGGCCCTGGAACAGCTGTGGGGCGCCGACCTGGGCCCAGCCTGCATCATTGGCAGCGTCGCCACCCAGCACATCTATGGCTTGCTGTTCCGGGTACTGTGGCCACTGTGCGCGGGACGCCCGTTCGTTCGCAGACAACTGGCCTTCCCAGAAGACCTGCAGCGTGCCAGTCTCGAACACCCGGCCTTCGCCTGGGTGGCCAGCCCGGCGCTGCTCAAGCGCATGGGCGACAACCTCGACTGGCCGGCGCTGAGCGCAGTACGTCGGGTATTTTCTTCCGGTGGCGCATTGCCCGCCGAGGCCGCGCAGCGTCTGCATGAACGCCTGCACCAATGGCCGACGGAAATATTCGGCAGTTCGGAAACCGGCGGCATCGCCTGGCGCCAGGGCCAGTCACTGTGGCAACCCTTTGCTGGCGTCCAGTTGACCCAGGACAACGAGGGGGCTTTGCTCATCGCCTCGCCCTACTTGCCTGACGGCCATATCGAGCACACCGCCGATGCAGCGCGAATGGCGGCTGATGGCCGCTTCGAGTTGCTTGGACGACTGGACCGGATCGTCAAGCTGGAAGAGAAACGGATCTCGCTGCCGATGCTGGAGCAGGCACTGATGGCCCACGACTGGGTGGCCGAAGCGCGCCTGGGTGTCGTCCAGGAAAACCGCGCCTCTCTGGGCGCATTGTTGGTGTTGACTGATGCCGGCTTGCATGTGCTGCGCAATCAAGGCCGGCGCACACTCACCGAACAACTGCGGCAACACCTGAGCCTGCATTGTGAAACCCTGGCCTTGCCCAGACGCTGGCGCCTGTTGCAGCAACTGCCGCTGAACGCCCAGGGCAAACTGCCCCAGGCCGACGTCGAAGCCGTGCTGCTGGCACCGCGCCCCAAGGCTCCGCAGGTGCTGGAACAGGTGGAAGCCAATGGTGAGTGGAGCCTGCAGCTGGCCGTGCCGCCGGATCTTGCCTATTTCAGCGGGCACTTTCCCACAGCTCCCGTATTGCCCGGCGTGGTGCAGGTGGAGTGGGCGCTGCTTTTGGGCCAGCAACTGATGAACCTGCCGCAGAAATTCGCCGGCATGGAAGTGCTGAAATTCCAGCAATTGGTGCGTCCCGGCGACGAAGTCCAACTGCACCTGCGCTTCGACCCAGCCCGCGGCAAGCTGTATTTCGCCTATCGCAACGAAACCGCCACCTGTTCCAGTGGACGGATTTTGCTGGAGCCGGCACATGCATAACCCCTGCGCCGTCGTCCCGGTCTACAACCACGAGACCGCCATCACCACCGTGGTCGATGCGCTGCTGGCCAACCACCTGCCGTGCATTCTGGTGGACGACGCCAGCAGCCCGCCCTGTGCCAGGGTGCTCGATCAACTGGCGCTGCGCGACAACGTGTATCTGATCCGCCTCGCCACCAACCAGGGCAAGGGCGGTGCGGTGATGACCGGTCTGCGGGAAGCCTCGCGCCTGGGCTTCAGCCACGCCTTGCAGGTGGACGCCGACGGCCAGCACGACCTGCAGGATGTGCGACGTTTTGTCGAACGCTCCCGCGCCCATCCCGACGCCGTGATCTGCGGCTATCCGCTGTATGACGACAGCGTGCCGAAGGGGCGTTTGTACGCCCGCTACCTGACCCACGTGATGGTGTGGATCAACACGCTGTCGCTGCAGATTCGCGACTCCATGTGCGGCTATCGCCTCTATCCCTTGGCCCCGGTCCTGGCGTTGATCGAATCGGCGAAAATCGGCAAGCGCATGGACTTCGACTCGGACATCCTGGTCCGCCTCGCTTGGCGCGGGCAGCCGATGCAATGGCTGCAAACCAGAGTCCATTACCCGCTGGACGGTGTTTCGCATTTCCGCATGTTCCACGACAACGTACTGATTACCAGCATGCACACCCGGTTGTTCTTCGGCATGCTGCTGCGCTCGCCGCTGATCCTCTGGCGTCGGTGGCGCACATGAACGTCGACAAGCAACACTGGGCCGACCGCGAGGAGCGCGGCAGCTTCTGGCTGATGAAATTTACCGCGGTCGCCACCAAGGTGCTTGGGCGTCGACTGCTGAGCCCGCTGCTGTACGGCATCGTGTTGTACTTTTTCCTGTTCGGCCGCAGTGCCCGTCAAAGCGCCTGGGAGTATCAGCAACGACTCGCCGACTGGAGCGGTCGCGACGAACTGCGCCCGAGTCATTGGCGTGTATTCGGCCAGTTCATGGCCTTCGCCGACTCCCTGCTCGACAAGCTCGACGTGTGGAACGGCAAGCTGGGCATCGAGCACATCGAAATCATCGACCCGGCATTGCTGCGCAACCAGTTACGCGGCACGCGCGGGCAAATGCTGGTGGGCGCCCACCTGGGCAACCTCGAAGTCTGCCGCGCACTGGCGGAAATCGGCGAGAAGGTCACCATGAACGTGCTGGTGCACACCAAGCACGCCGAGCGATTCAACCGCTTGCTGGGCGAAGCCGGGGCGACCAATCTGCGACTGATCCAGGTCAGTGAACTGGACCCAGTGATCATGCTGCAACTGCACGAACGCCTGGAACGCGGCGAATGGCTGGCGATTGCCGGCGATCGCGTGCCGCTGCACGGCGGGCGCAGCGTGACCGTGGACTTCCTCGGCCATCCGGCAAAGTTCCCGCAAGGACCATGGCTGCTGGCGGGGCTGCTGAAATGCCCGGTCCACCTGCTGCTGTGCCTGAAAAAGGCCGATGGCCATTATCGACTCACCCTCGAACCCTTCGCTGACGCGATCACCTGGAAACGCAGCGACCGCGAACAGGTCATACATCAGTGGGCCACCCGCTATGCCGAGCGCCTGAGTCACTATTGCCTCCAGGCACCTCGACAATGGTTCAACTTTTACCCTTTCTGGAAGACCGATGACGACGCCAACGCTTGAGCCTGTAATCTTCGGCGAACGCCCTTTGCGCATCGACGATGTGCTGGCCCTGGCCAACCGCCAGGCGCCCACGCAGTTGCAGGGCGACCCGCAGTTCCGCCAGCGCATCGCCAAAGGCGCGCAGTTCCTCGACTCCCTGCTCGACAAGGAAGGCGTGATCTACGGCGTGACCACCGGCTACGGCGATTCCTGCGTGGTCGCCGTGCCGTTGCATCACGTCGAGGCGTTGCCGCGTCATCTGTACACCTTCCACGGCTGCGGCCTGGGCAAATTGCTGGACGCGCAAGCCACTCGCGCGGTACTGGCGGCACGCTTGCAGTCGCTCTGCCAGGGTGTCTCCGGGGTGCGCGTGGAGCTGCTGGAACGCCTGCAGGCATTCCTTGAACACGACATCCTGCCACTGATACCAGAAGAAGGATCGGTCGGCGCCAGCGGTGATCTGACGCCGCTGTCGTACGTTGCCGCCACGCTGTCCGGCGAGCGTGAAGTGATCTATCGCGGTGAGCGCCGGCAAGCCGCCGATGTTCACCGCGAACTCGGCTGGCAGCCACTGGTGCTGCGTCCCAAGGAAGCCCTGGCACTGATGAACGGTACCGCCGTGATGACCGGGCTCGCCTGCCTGGCCTACGCCCGCGCCGATTATCTGCTGCAACTGGCCACGCGCATCACCGCGCTGAACGTGGTAGCGCTGCAAGGCAACCCGGAACATTTCGACGAGCGCCTCTTCGCCGCCAAGCCACACCCTGGGCAGATGCAGGTCGCCGCCTGGTTGCGCAAGGACCTGGCCATCGACGCGCCGACCGCACCGCTGCATCGCCTGCAGGACCGCTATTCGCTGCGTTGCGCACCGCATGTCCTCGGTGTGCTGGCCGACAGCCTGAACTGGCTGCGCTCGTTCATTGAAATCGAACTCAACAGCGCCAACGACAACCCGATCATCGATGCCGAGGCCGAACGCGTGCTGCACGGTGGGCACTTCTACGGCGGGCACATCGCGTTCGCCATGGACAGCCTGAAAAACCTCGTGGCCAACGTCGCCGACCTGCTGGATCGACAACTCGCCCTGTTGGTGGATGAGCGCTACAACCACGGTTTGCCCAGCAACCTGTCCGGGGCCACGGCCGACCGCGCCATGCTCAACCACGGCTTCAAGGCCGTGCAGATCGGTGCCAGCGCCTGGACCGCCGAAGCGCTGAAAAACACCATGCCCGCCAGCGTGTTCTCGCGTTCTACGGAGTGCCACAACCAGGACAAGGTGAGCATGGGCACCATCGCCGCCCGTGATGCGATCCGCGTGTTGGAGCTGACCGAACAGGTCGCCGCCGCCACCTTGCTGGCTGCCAACCAAGGCGTCTGGTTGCGCGCCCAGGCCGAGGATGCGCGCCCACTGCCACCGGCTCTGGCGGCCATGCATGAAGCATTGGCCAAGGATTTCCCACCGGTCATCGAAGACCGTGCGCTGGAGGGCGAACTGCGCCTGTGCCTGCAACGTATCGCCGCACAACACTGGAGGCTGCATGCGTAGCAAGGGAGTGCTCTACACCGATACGCAAATCCTCGTGCCGTTCTTCGACGTCGACAGGATGAACGTCGTCTGGCACGGCCATTACGTCAAATACTTGGAAATCGCCCGCTGCGCCTTGCTGGACAAGATCGGCCACAACTACACGGCAATGTCCGAATCGGGCTATGCGTGGCCGGTGATCGACCTGCAATTGCGCTACATACGCGGTGCCCAGTTCGGCCAGACGCTCAACGTGCGCGCCAATCTGGTGGAATGGGAGAACCGGTTGAAGATCAATTACCTGATCAGCGACCTGGAAACCGGCGAACGCCTGACCCGTGGTGTTTCCGTACAGGTCGCCGTCGACATGAGCAATCGCGAAATGCAATTGGCCTCGCCGAAGGTATTTACCGACGCCGTGGCGAGGGCCTTACCATGATTTCCGGCCCTGTAGGAGCGAGCCTGCTCGCGATGGTCGCTAACGATGACGCTGGGCGCCTGTCACCCCGCGGTGCCCTCAGGTTTTTCGCGAGCATGCTCGCTCCTACAGTGTTCTGGCTGTTACTGGGCATTCCTGGGCTGGCCAACGCCTTCGATCTACAGCAGCTCAGCGAGCAACTGGCCAGGCCCGATGTCATCCATGGCAACTTCATTCAGGAAAAACGCCTGCGCGCCCTGCCCCAGCCACTGACCAGCAAGGGCACTTTCGTCCTGGCGAAGAATCACGGGTTGTTGTGGCTGCTGAAAACGCCGTTGCAACAGGACTACCGCATCACCCCCACAGGCATTGCCCGGCGTGATGCCAGCGGCTGGCAGATGTTGCCGGGCAAGAGCGCCGGCGCTGAGCAGAACCGCTTGTTCCTGGCCGTCCTGCAAGGCGACAGCAGCGGACTGCAACGGGATTTCGAGCTGGCGCTCAGTGGCGATGCACAAAACTGGACACTGAAGTTGACGCCACGCTCGATGCTGCTCAAGCAGGTGTTCAACCAGATCAACATCACCGGCGGCGAACTGGTCCACAGCATCGAGCTGCTGGAAACCCAAGGTGACAGCACGCTGTTGCGCATGCAAGACAGCACCAGCGCGCAACCGTTAAGCGACACGGAGCAGCATGACTTTGCCGAGTGAACGCAGGCTACCCTGGCTGTTCCTGATCCTGCTGCTGGCAGTGCTGGCGCTTGCCGGCTGGCAATGGCGCGACGGCGCCCCGCTGTCGGCCAACCTGATGGAGCTGGTGCCCGGCACCGCGCCGGATGCGCTGGAACTGCGTGCCGAACAACGCATGCAGGAACCGCTGAATCGCGAAATGCTGGTGCTGGTTGGCCACACCGATCGCCAGCAAGCCATTGCCATGGCGCAAACACTGGGCGATCAGTGGCAAGCCAGCGGCCTGTTCGACAAGGTCCAATGGAACCTGCAAGCCGACTTGCCGGCCTTGCGCACGCAACTGCTGCAAGGCCGATTGGCCATGCTCGCGGCAGAAGATCGCGAGCAGTTGATCGAACACCCCGATGCTTTTATCCAGCAACGGGTGCAGGCGCTGTTTGACCCCTTCACCGGTTTCAGCCTGGTGCCGAGCCAGGATGACTGGCTGGGCCTGACCGGGCGCATCCAGAACAGCCAGCCACAGCACGGTGCCGTGCAACTGGACATTGGCAGTGGCGCCTTGATTGCCGAGCAAGATGGCAAGCACTGGGTGCTGCTGCGGGCGCGCGCCACCGGCAATGCTTTCGACATGAACCTGCCGCTGCAAGTGGCCGACCTGCTCCAGCACAGCCGTGAAGAGGCCGCCCGGGCCGATGTGCAACTGCTCGCCGCAAGTGGTTTGCTGTACGCGGCCAACGGCCAGCGCCAGGCTTCCCGTGAGATGACCTGGGTGGGGGGCGGTGCCACCGTCGGGATCCTGTTGTTGCTGTTGCTGGCTTTCCGCCGTTGGCGTGTCGTGCTGGCGTTTGTCCCGGTGCTGGTGGGCATGCTGTTCGGCGCGGTGGCCTGCGTGGCATTGTTCGGCCACATGCATGTGATGACGCTGGTGTTGGGTTCGAGCCTGATCGGTGTCGCCGTCGATTACCCGCTGCATTACCTGTCCAAGAGCTGGAGCCTGAAGCCCTGGCACAGTTGGCCGGCGCTACGCCTGACCTTGCCGGGCCTGACCCTGAGCCTGGTCACCAGCGCCATCGGCTACCTGGCCCTGGCCTGGACGCCCTTCCCGGCGCTGACCCAGATTGCCGTGTTCTCGGCGGCGGGACTGCTCGGTGCCTATTTGTCCGCGGTGTGCCTGCTGCCGGCGCTGCTCAAGGGTGCCGAGCTGCGCCCGGCGCAATGGCCGCTGCGCCTTAGCGAATTTTTACTGGGACGCCGCGAAGCGTTGCTCAGGCATTTGAGCACGCCGGTATTGCTGGCACTGCTGATCGCTTTTTGTGCCGGCGGCCTGGTGCAGCTCGAGACCCGCAACGACATCCGCCAATGGGTGGGCGCCCCGCAGCAGTTGACTGACGAAGCGCAGACCATTGCGCGAATCACGGGCTATCAACCCACCAGCCAGTTTTTCCTGGTGCAGGCGGCCGATCAACAGCAACTGCTCGAACGCCAGGGCGCCCTGAGTGAACGCCTGGATCAGTTGGTTGGCCTGCAGAAACTCCAGGGTTACCTGTCGCTCAACCAACTGGTCAGCCCGCCCAGCGAACAGCGCAAGGTGCGTGAGGCGTTGAGCAAATTGCCGGCGTTTTGGCAGCCGTTACTCGATATCGGCGTACCGGCACAGGCGCTGCAAGCAGAGTTGAGCCAATTGCAGGCCCTGCCCATCGAAGACATCGACAGCGCACTGGCCGGCCCCTTAGCCGAGCCTTATCGCCTGTTGTGGCTGGGGCCGACCGCTGACGGCGTGGCGGCGATGGTCAGCCTGCAGGGCCTGAACAATCCTGCCCTGTTGCGGGTACAGGCCGAAGATTTGCCGGGCGTGAAGCTGGTGGATCGACTGGGCGAGTTGAACAACGTGTTCGCCGCCACCCAGGTCAGTGCCGCAGAACTGAAACTCGCCTCCTGCGCGCTGATCGTCCTGGTGCTTGCCCTGCCGTTCGGTCTTGGCGGCGCGTTGCGCATTGTGTCCCTGCCATTGCTGGCGGCGTTGTGCAGCCTGGCCAGTCTCGGCTGGCTGGGACAGCCATTGACCCTCTTCAGCCTGTTCGGCCTGCTGCTGGTGACGGCGATCAGTGTCGACTACGCCATCCTCATGCGCGAACAGGTCGGCGGCGCCGCCGTGAGCCTGTTGGGCACTTTGCTGGCGGCACTGACCACCTGGCTGTCCTTCGGCCTGCTGGCAGTGTCGAGCACGCCAGCGGTGAGCAACTTCGGCCTGTCGGTAAGCCTGGGCCTGATCTTCAGCTTCCTGCTCGCGCCCTGGGCCGGTCGCCAGGTGCATGCCGCCAGTATCACGGAACCGACAACATGATGATCGCGCTGTTTTGGGCGATGGCCCTGGTACTGTTCGCCGTAGCGACCCGGGTCGGTCGCCATTTCGGCCTGATTCCAATCGTCAGCCAGTTGCTGCTGGCGACCCTCGGCTTGCCATTGCTGATGTACTTCTGGATCGAACCGCAATGGCAACTGAGCGGCGCGGCGCTGGTGTCACCGTCCTGGCTGAAGAACCTCTACAGCCTGAGTTTCGCGCTGCTGCTGGGCTACATCCTCAGCGACGTGATCGATCTGCAACTGGACCGCCAGAGCCTGAAAATCGCCCTGCCGAGTTTCTGCATTCCGTTTGCCTGCGGCCTCGCCACGGCCATCTGGCTGCTGCCACCGCAACCCTGGATCAGTTCGCTGGCGGTCGGCCTGCTGTTCGCCATTACCGCGATCCCGGTGTTGTACCTGTACCTGCGGCACATCGCTTACCCGCACGCCGCCACCCGGCGACTGGTGCAGACTGCGATTATCATCGACCTGACTTGCTGGACCCTGTTCGCTTTCGCCCAGGGCAGCCTGCACCTGAGCAGCCTGTTGCTACCCTTGGCCGGGGCCTGCCTGCCCGTGCTCCTGCGGCTGCTGGGCCTGCGTCAAACCTGGCTGTACAGCCTGGGCTTTTTCGCGTTACTGGTGGTCGCCGAGCACTACAAGCTCAATGCCCTCATTTTCGGCATCGTTTATGTACTGATCATGGCAGCACTCAAGGCACCGCTTGTCCTGCCGTTGCCGGCAATCTGGATGAGTCGCTTGCAGACGTACATCGCCATTCCACTGATACTCACCTTCGGTATCGTCCAGATCAACGTGCACAGCGCAATGGACAGCCTCGGCTGGGTGCAGCTGGCGGCCCTGCTGCTGTTGCCGATTGCCAGCAAGCTGCTGGGCAACTGGCTTGGCCTTGGCTGGGCCGGTGCCTCGTTCCAGGGCGCCAGCCGCTGGCGTGAAAGCATATTGCTGAACATTCGCGGCTTGAGCGAGATCGTCTTTCTCAACCTGCTGCTGCAACAACAGCTCATCAGCCCGGCGCTGTACTTTGCGTTGATGCTGATGGGCCTGGTCGCGACCCTGCTGCCGGCACTGGCCGGCATGCACCGTATCCCATTGATAGCTGCCGCCCCGGCAAGGAGCCCCCATGCCAATCGTTGAAATGCAACGTCGCCAGATCGTGGTCATCGGTGCAGGTCCGTCCGGCGCCATCGTCGCCGCGCTGCTCAAGCGCAAGGGACATGATGTACTGGTGATCGAGCGCCAGCATTTCCCGCGCTTTTCCATCGGCGAAAGCCTGCTGTCCCACTGCCTGGATTTCGTCGAAGAAGCGGGCATGCTCGATGCCGTCAATGCCGCGGGCTTCCAATTGAAAACCGGGGCCGCGTTTGCCTGGGGCGAGCGTTACAGCACGTTCGATTTCGGCGACACTTTCACTCAGGGCAAGCCGACGACTTTTCAGGTGCAGCGCGCGGATTTCGACAAACTGCTGGCCGATCAGGCCGCACTGCAAGGCGTTGAAATCCGCTATGGCGAAACCATCGTCAGCGTCGATATCGACCAGGCCAAACCGCTGCTTGGCGTACGTCGCGAAGACGGCAGCGAGTACCACATCGACGCTGACTTCATGCTCGACGCCAGCGGATACGGTCGCGTCCTCCCGCGCTTGCTCGACCTTGAAGCACCGTCGAATTTCCCGGTGCGCCAGGCGGTGTTCACCCATGTCGAAGACCGCATCGTCCACCCGAACTTCGATCGCACCAAGATCCTCATCACCACCCATCCTGTCCAGCGTGACATCTGGTTCTGGACCATTCCGTTCAGCGGCGGCCGCTGCTCGGTCGGCGTGGTGGCCGCCGCGGAACATTTCGAAGGTCGCAGCGATAACCTCGACGATTGCCTGCGCGGCTTCATTGCCGAGACGCCCAGCCTGGCCGGGGTACTGGACAACGCCGTATGGGACACGCCAGCACGCACCATCGGCGGTTACTCCGCCAACGTGAAAACCCTGCACGGGCCTGGTTTTGCGTTGCTGGGTAATGCGGCGGAATTCCTCGACCCGGTGTTTTCCTCTGGCGTGACCATCGCCATGCGCTCGGCGAGCATGGCCGCGGGGGTGCTGCACCGTCAGCTGCAAGGCGAGTCCGTGGACTGGCAGCGTGAATTCGCCGAACCGCTCAAGCGCGGGGTCGATACGTTCCGCTGCTACGTCGAGAGCTGGTACGCCGGGACTTTCCAGGACGTGATTTACTACCCGGATGGCAATGCGGAAATCCGCCGCATGATCAGCTCGATCCTCGCCGGCTATGCCTGGGACGAGCGCAATCCATTCGTCGCCGAACCGAAACGTCGCCTGCGGATGTTGTCAGAACTCTGTGCAAGGGATGCGACATGAGCGACTTGAGCAACGTGCTGCGCAAGCCCGTTGAAGGGTGTGCCTGATGATTCGAGTTCTGCTGCTCGGCTGCATCCTGCTGCTGAGCGCCTGCGCGAGCCAGGCGCCACTGCCCGCGCAGACCCCAAGCATGGCGTTGCCGCTGCAATTGCACATCCAGCGCCTGCAGGCCGAACAACGCCAGGACTGGGTACTGGTCATCCAGCGTGAAGGCCCTGCCATACGCTGGTCGATGATGGACTTGCTGGGTATTCCGCAGGCCCGCCAGAAACTGGTCGATAGCCATTGGCAAGCCGATGGCCTGTTGCCGCCTAACCCGGAAGCCCGTGAGCTGTTCGCCGCGTTGCTGTTTGCACTGACCCCCAGGGATGAACTGCCTGGCAACTATCCAAAGGCGTGGCAATACGGGGCGCAACGCTCGCTGCCAGCGCGCTGGGACGTCCGTTATTCACAACCATTGAGCTTCGAATTGAATTTGCCCAAAGGCCCGAAATATCTAATCACCCCCCTGAGCGGTGACGCACCATGACGGCTTACCTCAATGCCCTCGGGGTCGTCTGCGCCCTGGGCCGTGACAAACAAGAAGTCGCCCGCCACCTGTTCGCCGGCGATTGCTCAGGCATGCGCAGCGAAGCCGGCTGGGTGCCAGAGCGTTCATTACCGGTAGGCGCGGTGCGTGGCGATCTCGTGCCGATTCCCGCAGAACTGGCCTGCCAACGCAGTCGCAACAATCAATTGCTGATGGAGGCCACGCTGCAAATTCGCGGTGACATCGATCAGGCCATCCAGACCTACGGCCGCGATCGCATCGGCATCGTGCTGGGCACCAGTACGTCGGGCATCGACGAAGCCAGCCAGGGCCTGGCTCGCTACGTGCGCGAACAGCAATTTCCGGCGCAATACGACTATCAGCAACAGGAACTCGGCGCACCGGCAAACTTTCTCGCCGACTGGCTGCAAGTAAGCGGCCCGGCCTATGTGATTTCCACTGCCTGCACCTCCAGCGCACGCGCATTGATGAGTGCCCAGCGCCTGCTCGATCTGGGCATGTGCGATGTGGTGCTGTGCGGTGGAGTCGACACACTGTGCAAGCTGACGCTCAACGGCTTCTCGGCACTCGAAGCCGTGTCCGGGCAGCGCTGCAATCCGTTTTCAGTGAACCGCAACGGCATCAATATCGGCGAAGCAGCCGTGCTGTTCCTGATGAGCAAGCAGCCTGGCGACCAGACGATTGCCCTGCTTGGCAGTGGCGCCAGTTCCGATGCGCACCACATTTCCGCGCCAGAACCCACCGGCCGCGGCGCCCAACAGGCAATGCGCAAGGCCTTGAGCCGGGCCAGACTGCGGCCTGAGCAAATCGCCTACCTGAACCTGCATGGCACCGCCACCCAACACAACGACGCCATGGAAAGCCACGCAGTGGCGGCGGTGTTCCCGGCCGGCGTGCCCTGTTCTTCGACCAAGCCCATGACCGGCCATACCCTTGGCGCGGCCGGCGCGCTGGAAGCCGCCTTCTGCTGGTTGAGCCTGAGTGACGACAACCGCGAGCACCTCCTGGCCCCGCATGTCTGGGACGGCCGAGCCGATCCCGAACTGCCCACCCTCAAATGGGTGACTCCCGCCGATCGCCTGGCGTCCACTGGACCTCGCTACCTGATGAGCAACTCCTTCGCCTTCGGTGGCAACAACGTCAGCCTGATTATCGGAGACGCCCCATGATTGATTGGCCGCTCGCCGAACTGCTGCCCCATGCTGGCGACATGATTCTCATCGAGCAGATCCTGGCATTCGATGAAGAGCAGATTCATACACGCCTCAGGGTCAAGCCCGACGGTCTGTTCAATTTGCCCGACGGCAGCCTGCCGGCCTGGGTCGGGATTGAACTCATGGCCCAGAGCGTCGCGGCCTTCGCCGGTTGCCATGCGCGCCAGCGCGGCGATGCAACGCAGCTGGGCTTTTTGCTCGGCTCTCGCAAGTTCGAATGCAACGTCGACCGTTTTCCCGCCGGCACCGAACTGACCCTGCATGGCATCCGCTCCCTGGAAGATGACAACGGCATGGGCGTGTTCGAGTGCCACATCAACGCACCCGGCATTCACGCCAGCGCCCGCCTGAACGTGTATCGCCCGCCTCAGGCGGCTCAATATCTTGATGAATCCGAAGGAGTCCAGTCATGACTGAATTCGTACTGGTCACCGGTTCCAGCCGTGGCATCGGCCGCGCCATCGCCCTGCGCCTGGCCCAGGCCGGGCATGACATCGTGCTGCATTGCCGCAGTGGCCTGGCGGATGCCCAAGCCGTACAAGTCGAAATCGAGACCCTGGGTCGCACTGCGCGCATCCTGCAATTCGATGTGTCCGACCGCGCCGGCTGCAAAGCCATCCTTGAGGCCGACGTCGAAACCCATGGCGCCTACTACGGCGTGGTGCTCAACGCCGGGCTGACACGTGACGGTGCTTTTCCGGCGCTGAGCGAGGATGATTGGGATGTGGTGATGCGCACCAACCTCGACGGTTTCTACAACGTGCTGCACCCGGTGATGATGCCGATGATCCGTCGTCGCGCTGCCGGGCGAATCGTTTGCATCACGTCGGTGTCCGGCTTGATCGGCAATCGCGGCCAGGTCAACTACAGCGCCTCGAAGGCCGGGTTGATCGGCGCGGCGAAGGCGTTGGCGATCGAGTTGGGCAAGCGCAAGATCACCGTCAACTGTGTCGCACCCGGCCTGATCGACACAGCCATGCTCGATGAAAACGTGCCGGTGGAAGAACTGATGAAAATGATCCCCGCACAACGCATGGGCACCCCGGAAGAGGTGGCCGGCGCGGTGAATTTCCTGATGTCGGCGGAAGCCTCGTACATCACCCGGCAGGTGCTGGCCGTCAACGGAGGCCTGTGCTGATGAAACGTGTCGTCGTCACCGGCATGGCCGGCATCACCTCGCTGGGCAGCGATTGGGCAACCATCGCCGACCACTTCGCAGCCAACCGCAGCGGCATTCGCCGCATGGACGAATGGGACCGCTTCACTGAACTCAATACGCGCCTGGCCGGGCCCATCGATGACTTCATCGTGCCGAGCCACTGGACGCGCAAACAACTGCGCAGCATGGGCCGCGTTTCGCGACTGGCCGTCGGCGCAGCGGAGCGGGCGTTGGCCGATGCCGGATTGCTCGGTGACGAATCGATCAAGGACGGGCGCATGGGCGTTGCCTGCGGGTCCTCCACGGGCAGCACCGACGAGATCAAGGCCTTCGGCAACATGTTGCTGAACTCGGTGGCCGAAGGCCTGAACGCCAACTCCTACGTGCGCATGATGCCGCACACCACCGCGGCCAACATCAGCATCTTCTTCGGCCTCACCGGCCGCCTGATCCCCACCTCCAGCGCCTGCACCAGCGGCAGCCAGGGCATCGGCTACGCCTACGAAGCCATCAAGTTCGGCCGCCTGCCGTTGATGCTCGCTGGCGGTGCCGAGGAACTGTGCCCGACCGAAGCCATGGTGTTCGACGCACTCTACGCCACCAGCCTGAAAAACAACGCCCCGCACACTACCCCGCGTCCCTATGACAAAGGGCGCGACGGCCTGGTGATCGGTGAAGGCGGCGGCATGCTGGTGCTCGAAGAACTGGAACACGCGCTGGCGCGAGGTGCCCGTATTCATGCCGAACTCGTTGGTTTCGGCAGCAATGCCGACGGCCAGCACACCACCCGCCCGGAGCAAGTCACCATGCGCCGGGCCATGGAGTTGGCCCTGGAAGATGCGGGCTTGAGCCCTGCCGACATCGGCTACGTCAACGGTCACGGCACGGCCACCGAACAGGGCGACATCGCCGAAACCCTGGCCACCAGCAGCCTGTTTGGCGAACACATGCCGATCAGCTCACAAAAGAGCTTCCTCGGCCACACGCTCGGCGCCTGCGGTGCGCTGGAGTCCTGGTTCAGCATCGAAATGATGAACAGCGACCTGTACGCCCACACCTTGAACCTTGACGAAGTCGACCCGCATTGCGGCAAGCTCGACTACCTGCGCGGCGAGTTCCGGCAGATGAGCAATCAGTACGTGATGAACAATAATTTTGCGTTTGGCGGGGTGAATACGTCGTTGATTTTCAAACGCTGGGCGTAGGCGCTGCCGCAGGCGAGCGCACTTCAATCCCCTGTAGGAGCGAGCCTGCTCGCGATGGATGTCAACGATAACGCGTGCTGCCTGAACGAACGCGTTGTTCGGACGTTTTTCGCGAGCAGGCTCGCTCCCACAAGGTCCCTGCCTCCCGGACAGGTCATGGCGGATCGAGGTTATCCAGGACCCTATTGACCGCCAGTTCTCCCAGCATGATTGATTGCTGAATCCCCAGCATTGTGTAGCTCTGCACTCCGTTCAGGCTCCTCGCGAAGTCGCTCGCCATGACATTGGCTGACGCCAGTGAAACGCAGGCGTACTCCAGCAGGGTGTGGTTATCGATTTCGGGGGCGATGAGGAAGAGGGTGCTGGGTTGGTGTGGCGCGTCTGGGTCGGTATCCGGAGAGTTTGAGGCATTGGTCATGATTCAGCGTCCTGACAATGGGGGCCACACCGAATCGCTACTGATCAAAGGGTGGCGGCTGTACGCAGGTTAGTAGACCGGGCAAACCGAAAACCGGCGCGCCCGAAGGCGCCCTGCGCACAGCCACCGTCAAGGGCAGGTACGGACATACCTGCCTATCAGGAGCGCCAATGCGCTTCGGTTTACTACGGGCTACTAAACCCGATCACTGACAATCAGTGACCCGGATCAAGCTACCGATGGCCCCCAAAGCGCACAAGCCGGCGGATTCTGGAGTAGTTGTAGGCAACGCCGCAAGGCGTTGTAGCCTCTCCGGGATAGTTCAGAAATATCCCACCAGCAGCGGCGAAAACTCTGACCTGTAGGAGCGAGCATGCTCGCGATGGACTAGAGAACGCCGCGTGTCACCAGGAAACAAGCGTCATCGTTGACGACCATCGCGAGCATGCTCGCTCCTACAGGGACGGTGCAGCCTTCATGACTTTAACGGCTCAACCTTCCTCGTCAACAACTCCACGAACGCCCGCGCCATCGGCGACTTCTGGTCCTTGCGCTGCACCAGCCACACCGCCGACACCGCCGCCGGGTCGAGCAACGGCCGATAGACCACCCCGTCGATGCGCATTCGCTGATAAGACGCCGGCAGCACCGACACACCCAATCCTGCGGCTACCAGGCCAATGATAGTCATCGCTTCGCCGGCCTCTTGGGCAAAGTGCGGACTGAAGCCGGCATCACGGGCCAGGCTGAGTAATTGTGCGTACAGGCCACTGCCATAGCTACGGGGGAAAAATACGAAAGGCTCCAGTGCCAGGGCGGACAGGAACAGGCCTTCTTCACTGCCCTGCGCCAAAGGGTGCTTGGAACTGAGCACGGCCACTAACGGCTCACGCATCAACTCGACGACGCTCAAGCAATCCGGCAGCCCCAGCGGCCGCATGATCCCGACTTCGATCGACTCATCCACCAGCGCATCGGCCACCTGGGTGCTGCTCATTTCCCGCAAATTCAAATGCACTGCCGGAAAACGCTGGCGAAACGAAAAAATCGCCTGGGGAATCGTTGAGTTGAACGGTGCCGACGATGTGAAGCCGATTTTCAGTTCGCCCAACTCGCCCAACTGCGCCCGCCGCGCAACATCCGCCGCCTTGTCGACCTGCGCCAGCACCAGCCGTGCCTCTTCCAGGAACAGTCGACCGGCCTCGCTCAACTCGACCCGACGATTGGTACGCTCGAACAATCGCGCACCCACTTCCTGCTCCAGGGCCTGGATCTGCTGGCTCAGCGGTGGCTGCGAGATACCAAGCGCCTGCGCAGCGCGGCCGAAGTGCAGTTCTTCGGCGACAGCGATGAAGTAACGCAGATGACGCAATTCCATGAAAACCCCATTAGGTCGTTAAAGCTATCAAACAGGTCGAACAATATATTGGATTGAATCATTAGCCAGCTATATGCTTTTTTCATTGCCTGACGGGCTGCGCTCCTCCGAGGTCCACCGTGAAAACTGCTGTCGCTCCACTTACCCATGAAGTTCCTCCCGCCACACCAGACGATGTGGCTGCCGAGCTGGAAGAGATCTACATCGAAAAAGGCACGCCAGCCTTCATGCGCACGGTGCTGGCGCTGTTCTGCGGCGGCTTCGCGACGTTCGCCCTGCTCTACTGCGTGCAACCGATGATGCCGCTGCTGTCCAACGAATACTCGATCAACGCGGCGCAGAGCAGCCTGATTCTCTCGGTAGCCACGGGCATGCTTGCCATTGGCCTGCTGATCACCGGCCCGATCTCCGATCGCGTCGGGCGCAAAACGGTGATGGTGGCGGCGCTGTTTGCCGCCGCACTGTGCACCATGGCCAGCGCGATGATGCCGAGCTGGCACGGTGTCCTGGCGATGCGCGCGCTGATTGGACTGTCGTTGAGCGGCCTGGCGGCGGTGGCGATGACCTATTTGAGCGAAGAGATTCACCCGCAGCACATCGGCCTCGCCATGGGTTTGTACATCGGCGGTAACGCCATCGGCGGGATGAGCGGGCGTCTTATCACCGGCGTCTTGATCGACTTCGTCAGCTGGCACACGGCAATGCTGGTGATCGGCGGCCTGGCACTGATTGCGGCAGCGGTATTCTGGAAAATCCTCCCCGAATCGCGCAACTTCCGTGCCCGCTCGTTGCACCCGCGCAGCCTGGTCGACGGTTTCACCATGCACTTTCGCGACGCCGGGCTGCCACTGCTGTTCCTCGAAGCCTTTGTGTTGATGGGGGCGTTCGTCACCCTGTTCAACTACATCGGCTACCGCCTGCTGGCCGAGCCTTACCACATGGAACAGGCCTTTGTCGGATTACTCTCGGTGGTGTATCTCTCGGGTATCTACAGTTCGGCGAAAATCGGCTCGCTGGCCGACAAAATCGGCCGCCGCAAAGTGCTCTGGAGCACTATCGCGCTGATGATCGGCGGTCTCGCCCTGACGATGTTTACGCCATTGCCGCTGGTCATCATCGGCATGCTGGTCTTCACCTTCGGTTTCTTCGGCGCCCACTCCGTCGCCAGTAGCTGGATCGGCCGTCGTGCCACCAAGGTCAAGGGCCAGGCATCGTCCTTGTACCTGTTCAGCTACTACGCAGGAGGAAGCATTGCTGGCACGGCGGGCGGCGTGTTCTGGCACTTGGCTGGCTGGAATGGAATCGGCTTGTTCATCGGTGGACTGCTGGCCGTGGCATTAATGGTCGCCTTGAAGCTTTCAAAGTTGCCGCCACTGCCAGGCACCGGTGCGACTATCTGAGCACTATCTGCGCCTCCAGTACCGCGTTGCGCTTTTCCAGGGTCAAGGATTGCAGCGCGGTGCCGTCACGTTCGATGCGGTCCAACCATGCCAGTAATGCCTTGGCGTCACCGCTGAGGTTCAGGCGCAACTGATCACCGTCGGTGTTGACCTGATGCAGTTCGAGTCCGGCCTCGGTAGCACTTTCGCTGACGTGCAGTGACAGCGGCTGAGTGACAGGCTCGCGCATGCTGCGCGGACGCGCCAGCTGCAGTTGCGCCGTCAGTGCCAGCTGCTGCTGATACTGACGCTCGGCCGCTGCAAGACGCTGTTGCGTCGGTTGCCAGACCAGGCTGAATGCCGCTACACCAAAGACAAACGCGACCAACACCAGCAACAATCGTTGTTCGCGCAGCGACAGGCGCTGCCAGCGCTGCAGCAGCACCGGCCATGTGACCAACCCGCTCAGCTTCATGCGCCTTGCTCCAGGGTCAGGGTCAGGGTCGCCTGCACCCGATCGCCTTCCTTGCTCGCGCTGTCGAGTCGCACAGGCAAACCTTGCTGGCGGCCACGCTCACGCAGTAATTCCAGTTCGGTAAAACTATTGGCGGTCAGCCGGACTTTCCAACCATCGCTTTCGCGAAATTCAATGCGCTGGACATCGACATTGCTGGCGCCGATGACTTGTTCGACGAGTTTGACCAGCCCGGCGATATGGCCGTCCTGAGGGGCCGCATTTTGGCTTTGCATTACATTGAGTTGTAACGCCAGGTCAACGATGCGGGTCTGCTCCGGGTAAAGCCCTTTGAATTGCTCCACGTTGCGACTGTAGAGCTGGCGGGTCTGGTTTTCGAGAAAGCCGATACGTGCCACGCTGGCACCCCAGTCGAGCAGCAGCAGCGACAACACGACCAGCCCGCCGAAACGCCAGGGCAGGCGCTTTCGAGGCGCCGCGAAATCGCCGTGCAACAGATTGATTGCCGGTCCATGCACCGGGATCAGCCACTGATCGATATCAGTGGCATCCTTACGCTCGTCACGCCACTGAACGTCCCTGGGCAAGCCTGGCTCGAGCGCCACCAGATCTTCATCCGACAACGTCAGGCGTGCAGGCAAGCCTCCACCGAGCAACCAGCGGCCAAACCACCAGATGCCGAGTGCCTGGTCACGAGGCAACACATCGGCATCGACGAACACAGATCGCACCTTAATACTCACTTCGGCCAGCAGCGCGAGGACAACGGCAAATCGTTCGCGGTCGATCACCATCACCGGATAGCGACCTTGTGGATCGCGCGCACCGGTACTCAGGTGCAGCTTTTCCAGGGCTTGGCTCAATTGCTCTTCGACAGCGTAAGCGATGGCCTGGGCATCAGGTTGGCGCCTGGATGGCCATGGATCGCTGAGCAACCAACTGCACAGTTCCATGGGCAACAGCACATCGACCGCCTGCCCAGCCAGTGACTGTGCCGCTTGATCCAAGGGCAAGCGCTGCCGTTCGCCGGTCGAAGTCCATAGACAACAAGGCCAGGCGAGCGTGGGCAGGCCCAAGCCTTCGGCTGTTAGATAAAGCCAGGTTTTCATTGCTGGATCTCGCTTGCATTCGAGGGGAGAACACGCCGTTGCAGGATCTTCAACTGACGCGTCTTGGGGTCGCGTTCGACATCGGTTGCCAGCCGCAGATGCCCCTGCCCCTGGGTTACTTGAACGGTGATCCGGTACCAGCGGCTATCAACGCCCAGGCCATGGCCGCTCAAGCCCAAACCGGATATCAGCGGGTCCTGGGTAAAGGCCTGAACGCTTGGCCAGCCTGCCGGGGAACGCTGGCGTACCAAGGTTTCGGCCGTGGTGCGCTCGATACCGTCGAGCGTACGCAATACCAGCGCTGGCGCTGTGTTGATGTTCATCGTGGCCTTTGCCGGCAACAGCGCGACCCAGGGCGCCAAACGACGCAACAGCTCTGCATCGACACCAGGAAGCAGTCGCAGCTGGCTGAGCTCGAGCAGCGGCCCTACTTGCTGCAGTTGCAACGACGGCAGTTCGAGCAGCGTCAGCAAACGCATCCAGCGCTTGAGCGTGACTTGATCGATCTGCCCCTGAATCAACAGGGTATTGAGATTGAAACGACCGGCCAGATCCTCGATCTCGACGCGTATCTGCGCATCTTCAATGGCAAAAGCGCTGGAAGGTTCGGCTATCGGCTCGCTGTCTTTTTGCTGAGCCTTGAGCAACACCAGGCCCCAGGTTTCCCCGGCTACACCGAGTTGCCGCAGGTGCATCTGCTGTAACTGCTGCCCGGTGCTTTGCAGCAATGCGCGATGGCTGCGCAGCATGCCGCCGATGATCAATAACGCCAGGCTCATGACCAGCAACACACTGATCAGAGCAACGCCGCGTTGACCGGCCCTCATGGCAGTGCTCCCGGCAATAACAGCACCCGACGGATCGCCTCGAAGCGCCCTGCCGACATTTGCATTTCCACCGCCAAGGGCGCCTTCGGGCTCTGCCCGGACGGCCAATCGCCGCGCCAACCAACCTGGCTGTCGTACAGACGCCAACGCACCTCTCGAACATCGTCGAGCAGTTTTTGCCGCTGCACGCTCTGCGCCCCTTCCGCCCGGCTGTCACGCCAAAGCGCGCCGTTGTCGAGTCGATAAGTCAGCAACTGCCGCTCACTGCGCGGTAAGTCCAGCGGATTACGCCAATTGCCGCGCAGCAGTTGCAACTGCGACGGGTCTTGCACGACAGGCGGCTGCGCGATGTGCATAAGGTCACGTTCGATTACTGCCACGGCGCGTTGCAGGTTCCTGAGTTCACGTTCGTGGCTCAGGGTGCCCCGCTGCACGCGCACCACACTGTCGAACAGCGTCCAGCTGGCCAGCCCCAGCAAGGCAAAAATCGAAATGGCAATAACCAGTTCGAGCAGGGTGAATCCGCCTTGCTCATTCATGACGATTGGCTATCCAGCCGGTGGCGCGGAACAGGGTCTGGTCACGTCCGGCAAGGCCGACCTCGACTTCGACCAACAACCCGGGAGGATCGCGCGTCGGGTCGACGTTTTGACGTATAACCCAGTCGCGTTGACCCAGGCTCACCATCCGTTGTGGCTGCGCAAGCACGGGGGACGATTGCAGTCGCAGCTCGCTCAGCTGATTGTCTGCCACCCAGGCCGCGAGAAGACGCTCTTCGGCAGCGCCTGCCTGCCTGACCACGTATTGGCTTGCGGACAGCACCGCCGTCGCCAGGGTCGCGAAAATCGCCAGGGCCACCATGACTTCAAGCAAGGTGAATCCACTCATGCGAACAATGGCCGGTGGCTCACTCATCGATCATGATCTCGCCCATGCCATCACCGGACAGGGTCGCCCAAATCTTGTCTTTGCCAGCGAACGTCAGTGTGAAGTTGCTGGTTTCATCGCTGCTGTACAGCAGAATCTGCGGAGGGCCGACGTCAGCGCCCAGCCTCAGGGCATACCCCTCCTGCTCAAGGCTCAGTTGCAAGCTCTCGGGCCATCGGTTGAAGGCGGCCAGCGGTTCCCAGCCACGCCCATCCAGACGCATCGACCGGTACCCCAGGACGCTCAGCCGCAGACCGTATTCGCGCCCCTCCAGCACTGCCTGTTGCCGCAGCTGGCGGATGACGCCACCCAGGGCGCTCGCTTCCTGCCTCGCTTGCTGTGCCGGGTGGATGCCCGTGGCCAGACTCACCATGCCCAACAGCACGCCGATCAGGACGGTCACGATCATCATTTCCAGCAAGGTAAATCCCCGACTACGGCGCGGCATGGTTCAACTACCCCAATTGCCGATTTCCGCTGCGTGCCCTTCGCCACCCGCTACGCCATCGGACCCGAGGGAATACAAGTCATAGCCGCCATCCGCCGATTTAACACCGGGATTGAGGTACTGATAGGGCGTGCCCCACGGATCAACGGGCAAGGATTTCAGGTAACCCTGAGGGTTCCAGCTCCTCGCCGCCGGCATTCCGGAAGGTCGCTTGCTCAAGGCCTCCAGCCCCTGTTGCGTGGAGGGGTAGTGGAAGTTGTCGAGACGATACATTTCCAGGGCGGTGCCGATGGCCTGGAGATCGACTTTGGCCGCGGTGACTTTGGCCTGATCGGGGCGGCTCATGAACTGCGGCACCACGATTGCCCCCAAAATGCCGATGATGACTACCACCACCATGATCTCGATCAGGGTAAAGCCGTGCTGGGAAGTTCTGTGACGTAAAGCGTGCATGGTCAATTCACCAATTGGTTGAGGCTGAGAATCGGAAGCAGAATGGCCAGGACGATCAGCAACACGACGCCGCCCATCAGCACGAGCATCGCGGGCTCGAACAGACTCACCACCAGGGCAATTCGCGCCGCCAGGCTGCTTTCCTGTTGTTCGGCGGCGCGGGCCAGCATGCGATCGAGTTCGCCCGCCCGCTCGCCACTGGCGATCATGTGCAGCATCATCGGCGGGATATCGCCGCTCAATTCCAGGCCATGGGTCAGGGTTGCGCCTTCGCGGACCGAGCGGGCGACATCGGTCATTCGCGCACGGATGGTCAGGTTGCCGATCACGGCAGCGGCAATTTCCAATGCGTCGACCAAAGGCACGGCGCTTTTGCCGAGGATGGCCAGGGTGCTGGCAAATCGTGCGGCCTCCATTGCGCGCAGCACGTCGCCAAAAACCGGGACGTTCAACGCCAGGCGATGCCAGCGCAGGCGCCAGGCTCTTTGACTCAAGCTCCAGCGCCAGAGGGCGACCAGCAGCGCCAGCGCAGCTATCAACAACAAGCCATGGCTACGCAACCCGTCACTGGTACGTATCAATGCCCGCGTCAGCCACGGCAGCGGTTGGCCGCTGTCGACGAAAATCTTCACTACGTCGGGCACCACGTAACCGAGAAGAAAGCCGACGATGACCACGCTGGCCGACATCAGGATCAACGGATACACCAACGCCATCTGGATCTTTTGCCGTGAGGCCTGGCGAGCCTGGGTATACGCGGCCAATTGCTCCAGCACATGGCCCAGATGGCCGGAACGTTCGCCAGCGGCCACGGTGGCACGGAACAGGTCGGGAAACGCCTTGGGAAACTGCGCCAGCGCATCGGCGAGGGCATGCCCTTCCATGACCCGACTCCTGACCATCGACAGCAAACTGGCAACCCGACGCTTGGCACTCTGTTTCGCCACGGCCTCAAGAGATTCCTCCAAGGGCAATCCGGCCTGAACCAGCGTGGACAATTGCAGTGTCAGCAGTGCCAGGTCGGCGGCACTCAAACGCCCTGCGCTGCCTGGCTTGTTTGTGCCACCAACGACCCGGATTTCCTTCAAGTCCCGCGGCCACAACCCGCGCTCACGCAACAGTTGCCGAGCATGACGGGGGTTGTCTGCCTCCAGCCGTCCCTTGCAACGGCGACCCTGACCGTCATCGGCCCGGTAATCGAATGTCGGCATGACCTAGTCCTCCCGCGTCACGCGCAACAACTCGTCGAGACTGGTCAGCCCGTCCAGCACCCGTTGGCGGCCGTCCTGGAACAGACTGCGCGACATCTGGCGGGCCTCGTTGGCCAAGGCTTGTTCACTGGCCCCCTGGTGAATCAGCGATGCCAGTGACGGTGTCACGCAGATCAACTCATAGATGCCGACGCGCCCGCGATAGCCGTGCTGACACTGCTCACACCCCACGGCCCGGAACAGCTGCAGCGATGCGGTGCCGAGCCCCAGGCGCTGGCAAGCTGTTGCATCGGCGCTGTAGGGCACCTTGCAATGAGGGCACAAGGTGCGCAGCAGTCGCTGGGCTAGAACACCCACCAGCGACGATGCCAACAGGTAGGCATCGACACCCATGTCCGCCAGGCGAGTCACCGCACCGACCGCACTGTTGGTGTGCAGCGTCGAGAGCACCAGGTGACCGGTCAGCGAAGCCTGGACGGCAATTTCAGCAGTCTCGCGGTCACGGATTTCGCCGACCATCACCACATCCGGATCCTGACGCAGGATCGCTCGCAACCCCCGGGCAAAAGTCATGTCCACTTTGGGGTTGACCGGCATCTGCCCCACGCCCGGCAGGTGGTATTCGATGGGATCTTCGACCGTAAGGATATTGCGGGTCTGGTCATTCAGACTGTTGAGCGCGGCGTAGAGGCTGGTGGTCTTGCCTGAGCCGGTGGGCCCGGTCACCAGCAAAATGCCGTGCGGTTTGCCCAGCAGGTGGCGCAGGTTCCGGAGGATGTCCTCCGGCATGCCCAGACGCGACAACTCAAGGCGCCCGGCCTGCTTGTCGAGCAAGCGCAGTACCACCCGTTCGCCGTGTGCCGAGGGTAGGGTCGAGACCCGCACATCGACTTCATGCCCGGCCAGGCGCAAGGCCATTCGACCATCCTGGGGCACACGCTTTTCAGCGATATCCAGGCGCGCCATGACCTTGATGCGCGATACCAGCAGCGTTGCCAATTCACGTCGGGGCCGGAGCATTTCGCGCAACTGCCCGTCGACCCGCATGCGCACCGACAGGTACTGCTCGAACGTTTCCAGATGCACGTCCGAGGCGTGTTCGCGCATGGCCTCGCTGAGTAATGCATTGATCAAACGGATGATCGGCGCATCGCCCTGCTGCTCCAGCAAATCGGCGGTTTGCGGTACCTTGTCCACCAGACTGAGCAAGTCCAGTTCTTCGTCCAGCCCTTGGGCGACCTGCTCGGCGGCGCTCTGGCCTTCGCGGTAGGCGGCGGCCAGGCGGGTCGCAAAAATATCAGGGGTGAGCACCTGCAGCGACAGCTCGCGAGCGCATGTCCGGCGAGCTTCCGCCAGGGCGGTGAGCGGCGTATCGGCCCGCACCGCAAGGCTCGCCTTGTCGCCTTCGCTCTCCAGCAGCACGCCGAAACGACGGGCAAAACCGAAGGGCAGTGGTGGGCAACCATCGCTCGAATGGGTCATGGCGTCTGCGGTGCCGGCTTGCGCAGGTCGAACACGGGCGCCTTGGAAACCGGTTCGAACAGCTGACGCGAATCTGACGGCAGCAGCAACGAGTTGTTATCCCGCGCCCCCGCCTGGCTCAAGTCGCGCAGTGCGTTGTAACGCTGCTGGCTGATACCGTTCAGGTCTTCCTTGCTGCGTACAATCGTGGGCCGCAAGAACACCATGAGATTGCTTTTACTCTGGGTGTCTCGGTTCCAGCGAAACAGAGCACCCAGGTAAGGAATATCCCGCAGTAACGGCACCCCGCTTTTTTGTGTTCTTACGCTGTCTCTGATCAGCCCGCCAATGACGATGATTTCGCCATCGTCGGCCAGGATGGTGCTCTTGAGTGCACGCTTGTTAGTGATCAGGTCCGAAGAATCGATGCCTGATACCGACGGCGCGATGTCCGACACTTCCTGCTCAACCTCCAGCCGCAGCGTCGAGCCTTCGTTGATGTAGGGCTTTATCTTCAGGCTGATTCCCACGTCCTCGCGGGTGACTGTGGTAAACGGATTATCCGCCCCATTACTGTTTGTGGCGTAGGAGCCGGTCTTGAACGGGACGGTCTGGCCGACGATGATGTGCGCTTCCTGATTATCCAGCGTCAACAGGCTGGGCGTAGAAAGCAGGTTGCTGTGGGTATTGCTGGCCAGGGCCGAAATCAATGCGCCAAAGCGATCACTGCCCAGGCGTAACAGCGCGCCTTCGGGTGCGGATTTCTTCTCGTCGAAATCCAGGCCGCCGACAATCGGGATATCGGTGCCGGGGAAGTTGATGAAGCCTTTCGCGTCGCCGGTACTGAAGCCCCATTGCACGCCAACCGCTTCAGCGATGTCCCCGGAAATCTCGACGATGGCGGCATGGATCAGCACCTGCGCGCGCGGCTGGTCCAACTGACGCACGATGCTTTCAATGGTCCTGACCTGCTCCGACTCGGCGATCAGCACCAGCGCATTCTGGCTTTCGTCAGCCTTGATCATGAAGGCAGTCCCGGTTGGTGCGTCCTTATTGCTGCCAAGGGTTGGGGCCGTTTTTCGGCCCTGCCCCATGCTTTCCAGAATCTCGGCCAATTGCTTGGCGTCGCTGTGACGCAGGCGGATCACCCGAGCGTTGTCCGGAGCCGCCGTGGCAGGAACATCGAGACCGCGCGCCAGTTCGGCCAAGCGTTGGCGAACGGCTGACGGGCCAATCAGGATCAGCCGATTGGTTCTGCTGTCGGCCAATACCTGGACCGCGTTCTCGGCAGTGCGCTTGCCCAGGGAGGCTTCCATGACGGAGGCCACGTCACTGGCCTGGGCGTGACGTAACTGCACTACGGCGTGCATATTGTTTTGTCCAGAGTCCAGCTGGCGGATGACTTGGACGATGCGTTGCGCATTGGCTGCCGTTTCCGTGACCACCACTGCATTGGCCGACACGGACGGCCCGACATAGCCGTTGACCGAGACCAAAGGCCGGACCAGCCCGGCGATATCGGCGGCACTGCCATTGTTCAGCTCGATCACTCGAGTGACAAATTGCGAGGGCGTAGCGTTCTTTGCAGCGCTGCTGCCAGCGCGAGTCCTGGCTTCTGTCACTGGCGTGATCAGGATGCGGTCACCTTGGTCGATCACCGTGAAGTTGTGGGCGTCGAGCACCCCGTAGAACAAGCGGCGCACGCCTTCGCGATCAAGGGCTTGCCGAGACACAACGGTGATGCGTCCGGAGACCCTGGGATCGAGCACCACGGTGGTCCCCAGAATGCCGGAGATTTCTTCAACGATGTCGCGCAACTCAGCGTTGTTCATCGCCAGCTGCCACTTTTCCTCAGCTGCCTGCAACGCGCCCGGCAAAGCCAGACTCGCCAACACGACAAGGAAACGCATCGAGCGCAAGGCCTGCGCGCCAATGAAACTGTTCATTATGTTGATTACTCTGACGGCCCGGAAACCGGGCGTAGAAAACGCGTGGAAACAGCGGGAGCCTGTGTGTCGCCGGGTGACTCGAGCTTTCGCAGGAACCGCGCAACGGACGGTCGCAGCGTTAGTCGCTCTTCGCGCCCCTTGTTCCACAGCACCACTTGATTGGCCTCGACGCGACGCAGCACGCTGCCACCGGGCAAACGTTCGCCCACCTGATACACACGTGAACCTTGATCATCGGCGAGCAACGCTCTGGACACGCCGCCGCTCAAGACAAAACTGGCCTGCAAGGTCAGCGGTTCGGCACTGGCGAGCAATGAGGCTCCTTGGGTCAGGCCGAGCACCGACGCCACCGCACCAGCATCCAGCGGTACATGGGCGGGACCAGGGATTGGCGCCGCCATGGGTAGCGGCGGCGCGGCAAGGCGCTCCCGAAAGTGCCACTCCTGCCAGATCAGCAGCGCTGCATAACCCAACGGCATGACTACCAGGCCGAAACGGCTCAGCACCCGCCACGAATTCTTCATGAGTAGTTCACTCGAGCCGTTCGATAACCTGAATCCGTCATTTGCAACTCGAAAAAAAGAGAACCTCCAGGCGACCTTCACAGATCACTTGGAGTACTGCGCGATAGACTTAGAGTTTGTCCCAGGCCATGTGCCAATGCGCACCGATGCCAGGTTCAAAACCATTGGCAGTCGGGCTGTATTGCTTGCAATAACCGGACTCAGGGAATGGCTTGCACTCAAAGACTTCGTTGGTCTTCGGCTGCAGTACCTTGGTACCGGCGGTGTACTCGCCAAGGCCTTGCGGGAACACAAAGTCGTAATCGGCGCCCGCGCCTTCGCCGGTCAACTGGGTTACCTGGGTGTCCTGGCGGGTGGTCCGGCCATCCAGGGTGGTGCCGACCAGGGTCAGGGTGTGCTTGCCAGGATTGCTGCGAACATCCATCGCCAACCAGGTCGGGCCGCTGCCCACTTGTGTGGAAGTGGAGCCGACCGGCTTGTTGCTCTCATCGAACAGCGTCGCTTCGACGTTCATCTTGCGATTGGACAGGATGCTGAACTCGATCTTGGCCAAGCCTTTGTCCAATTCGTACTCAGCTTGCTGGGAAGCTACCGACAGACGAGCCGCGGCATCTTCCTGCATGTTCAGTTGCACTTCGTAGCGCGTCACGCCGCTGTCTTTTTGCGCGTACACGCTGTTGTTGCCCTTGACCGGCTCGATCTTGCCGTTTTCATCTCGAACGCCCGCACGCACAAGTGTGTGCGCTTCATTGATGGCTTCTGCCAACTTGAACGACCAGTTGTTTGGCGAGCCTTCCTCGGCACTATTGATGGGGATCTCTATGCTGTATTCCGGGCTCTCGCCATTGGCGGAGAATGCACGGGCCCTGACCTTGTCACCGACCAGCAACGAAGTCGATGGGGCGATGCTGCCTACGGAAGACCAACCACCCGGAAGCTCCGGCTCTGCAAGGATGTTTACATCCCCCACGTTATAAAACGCTGCATCGGTATCACCGACCGTCCAGATCGCCAGGATGACATGCTGCCCGGATTTGTCCGCGGGGATGTTGCAGTTGTGTTTGGCTCCCGACTCCGGTTTCTGGTTGCCGCCGTCAATGGTGCAGAACGGCGCACTTTCAAAGGTGGCACGCTTGAGTGCTTCGTTCGGGTTCCAGCCGTTTCGGGTGATGAAATACTCATGTTTTGTGGCTGGATGCACAGCGGTGTAGCGCCACTGGAAATCGATGTTGCGTTCCTTGATTTCCGTCATATGCCAACGGGTGGCTGATTGCGCGTCCAGCGCGGAAAACAGCGAGTGACCGCCACTCGGGATCTTGCCATCCACCGGCCCTTGCAGAGGCGCGCCGCCCACTCCCGCTGGAAAACCCTTGAAGGTTTCACCAACGCTTTGCGGTTCGTATTGGGCGCCACCGCACTGGGTGTTCAAGCCTTTCTGGCAGGCTAATGCGCGCGAGGGTGGCACTTCCAGATAGCCATGCGCGGAAACACTTTGAGAGGCGAACATTGCCGATAACAGGATCATTGAAGAAGTGCAGGCGGCCAGCGCACTTCCCTTGTAGTAAGCATTTTTCATCCAATAAATTCCAGACTGCTTATCGAAATAAGGCGTGCATTGCAGACGCCTTTAATTGCAATTCTGCTCACCACGGGGGAGCACGAACCGTTCAATCTACTTGGATGAAAGAACTTTATATGTAGGGAAAATCTCTACTTCCTGCAGGATTAATCCGCTTAGACGTTATCTGATACAGAATGAGAAAAAACCTTACAGAGAAAATATTTAAACTAGTTACGAAACTAAAAGTATAAAAAAACCCGTCCTGCGCTAGGCCGGACGGGTTTTAAACAACTTAAACGCAGTTATTCGTGATACTGCGCCGACAACTCATGCACGGCGCGCAAGAACGCACCCGCATGTTCCGGATCGACTTCCGGAGTAATGCCATGGCCGAGGTTGAACACGTGGCCGCTGCCTTTGCCGTAGCTGGCCAGGATACGCCCGACCTCAGCGCGAATGGCTTCAGGCTTGGCGTAGAGCACGGTCGGGTCCATGTTGCCTTGCAGGGCAACTTTGCTGCCGACACGCTCACGGGCGCTGCCGAGGTCGCACGTCCAGTCCAGGCCCAGCGCGTCGGCGCCAGCGTCGGCAATGCTTTCCAGCCACAGGCCGCCGTTCTTGGTGAACAGGATGACCGGAACCTTGCGGCCTTCGTGCTCGCGGATCAGGCCGCTGACGATTTTGCGCATATAAGCCAGGGAGAATTCCTGGTACGCCGCCGCCGAGAGGCTGCCGCCCCAGCTGTCGAAGATCTGTACCGCTTGCGCGCCGGCCAGGATCTGGCCGTTGAGGTAGCTGGTGACCGTCTGCGCGAGCTTGTCCAGAAGCAGGTGCAAGGCTTGCGGGTTGTCGTAGAGCATGGTTTTGGTCTTGCGGTAGTCTTTCGACGACCCGCCTTCGACCATGTAGGTAGCCAGTGTCCATGGGCTGCCGGCGAAGCCGATCAGCGGCACGCGGCCGTTCAGTTCACGGCGAATGGTGCTGACCGCGTCCATCACATAACCCAGGTCTTTCTGCGGATCAGGAATCGGCAGGGCTTCGATGTCGGCCAGGGTGCTGACGACTTTCCTGAAGCGCGGGCCTTCGCCCGTTTCGAAATACAGGCCCTGGCCCATGGCATCGGGAATGGTCAGGATGTCGGAGAAGAGGATCGCCGCGTCCAGTTGCGGATAGCGGTCGAGCGGCTGCAGTGTGACTTCGCAAGCGAACGCCGGGTTCATGCACAGGCTCATGAAATCGCCGGCCTTGGCACGGCTGGCGCGGTATTCAGGCAGGTAGCGACCGGCCTGACGCATCATCCACACGGGAGTGACGTCTACGGGTTGCTTGAGCAGGGCGCGCAGGAAACGGTCGTTCTTCAGGGCAGTCATGTCGGCATCCGGAAAAAAAGTGCGGGCATTTTCTCAGAGCCGGACGCAAAAGGCACGAATGCAGGTCAGCCTTTTGTCTATCGGGTCAATTTGTCGCGCTGAAACGCGACATTCGTATCACCACCAAACGACTGTGGGAGCGAGCCTGCTCGCGAAGGGGCCTGTAACATCCAACATTGATGTTGACTGACAGACCGCTTTCGCGAGCAGGCTCGCTCCCACAGGGGTATTGCTTTTGGCTCTAGAGCGGGCTTAGACGCCCAGGTAATCCAGGATCCCTTCGGCTGCATTACGGCCTTCGAAGATCGCCGTCACCACCAGGTCAGAGCCGCGAACCATATCGCCACCGGCGAAGATTTTCGGGTTGCTGGTCTGGTGCTTGTACTGACCCTGTTCCGGAGCTACTACACGGCCCTGGCTATCGGTCTGGATGCTGAACTGCTCGAACCACGGCGCAGGGCTCGGACGGAAACCGAAGGCGATGACCACGGCGTCGGCCGGGATGATCTCCTCGGAGCCCGGGATCGGCTCGGGGCTGCGACGGCCACGGGCGTCCGGCTCGCCGAGACGGGTCTCGACCACCTTCACGCCTTCGACCCTGTCTTCACCGACAATCGCGATCGGCTGGCGGTTGTAGAGGAATTTCACGCCTTCTTCCTTGGCGTTCTTCACCTCTTTGCGCGAGCCCGGCATGTTCGCTTCGTCACGACGATAGGCACAGGTCACCGACTTGGCGCCCTGGCGGATCGAAGTACGGTTGCAGTCCATCGCGGTGTCGCCACCGCCCAGTACCACGACCTTCTTGCCTTTCATGTCGACGAAATCTTCCGGCGACTTTTCGAAGCCCAGGTTGCGGTTGACGTTGGCAATCAGGAAGTCCAGGGCGTCGTACACGCCCGGCAGGTCTTCACCGGCAAAGCCGCCCTTCATGTAGGTGTAGGTGCCCATGCCCATGAATACGGCATCGTATTCTTCGAGCAGTTGCTCCATGGTCACGTCCTTGCCCACCTCGGTGTTGAGGCGGAACTGGATGCCCATGCCGGTGAAGACTTCGCGGCGATTGCTCAGCACGGTCTTTTCCAGCTTGAACTCGGGGATGCCGAAGGTCAGCAGGCCGCCGATTTCCGGGTTCTTGTCGAACACCACCGGCGTCACGCCACCGCGTACCAGCACGTCGGCACAGCCCAGGCCCGCCGGGCCCGCGCCGATGATCGCGACACGCTTGCCAGTCGGCTTGACCTTGGACATATCCGGGCGCCAGCCCATGGCGAACGCGGTGTCGGTGATGTACTTCTCCACCGAACCGATGGTGACCGCGCCGAAACCGTCGTTCAGGGTGCAGGCACCCTCGCACAGACGGTCTTGCGGGCACACGCGGCCGCAGACTTCCGGCAGGGTGTTGGTCTGATGGGACAGCTCGGCGGCCTGGAGGATATTGCCCTCGGCCACCAGTTTCAGCCAGTTGGGAATGAAGTTGTGCACCGGGCACTTCCATTCACAATACGGGTTACCGCAACCCAGGCAGCGGTGGGCCTGGTCGGCCGACTGCTGGGGTTTGAACGGTTCGTAGATTTCCACGAACTCTTTCTTGCGTTGACGCAACAGTTTCTTCTTCGGATCCTTGCGCCCGACCTCGATGAACTGGAAGTCATTATTCAGACGTTCAGCCATTTTAAAACCTCATCAAACTCTTCAGGCGCATATCACTGCGGGTTGGCACGGGTGCTGGAAAGCAACGATTTCAGGGAGGCAGCCTTGGGCTTGACCAACCAGAAACGACGCACGTAATCATCGAGGTTCTCGGCGAGTTCACGACCCCACTCGCTGTCGGTTTCCTCGACGTACTCGTTCAGCACGCGTTGCAAATGGCTACGGTAGGCTTCCATCGCCTCGCCGCTGATCCGCTGGATTTCCACCAGTTCGTGGTTGACCCGGTCAACGAAGGTGTTGTCCTGGTCGAGCACGTAGGCGAAACCGCCGGTCATGCCAGAGCCGAAGTTATAACCGGTCTTGCCCAGGACGCAGACGAAACCGCCGGTCATGTACTCGCAGCAGTGATCGCCAGTGCCTTCCACGACGGTGTGGGCACCGGAGTTACGCACGGCGAAACGCTCGCCCGCGGTACCGGCGGCGAACAACTTGCCGCCCGTGGCGCCGTACAGGCAGGTGTTGCCGATGATGGCACTGTCCTGGGTCTTGTAGATGCTGCCCTTTGGCGGAACGATCACCAGCTTGCCGCCGGTCATGCCCTTGCCGACGTAGTCGTTGGCGTCACCTTCCAGGTACATGTTCAGGCCGCCGGCGTTCCATACACCGAAGCTCTGGCCGGCCGTGCCCTTGAAGCGGAAGGTGATAGGCGCATTGGCCATGCCCTGGTTGCCGTGCTTACGGGCGATGTCGCCGGAGATCCGCGCGCCGATGGAACGGTCGCAGTTGCAGATATCCAGTTCAAACTCCGCGCCGCTCTTGTCGTTGATCGCCGAGGTGGCCATTTCGACCATTTTCTCGGCCAGCAAGCCTTTGTCGAACGGCGGGTTACGCTCCACACCGCAGAACTGTGGCTTGTCCGCCGGCACGTGGTCGCTGCCCAGCAACGGGGTCAGGTCGAGGTGATGCTGCTTGGCGGTCTGGCCTTCGAGGACTTCCAGCAGATCGGTACGACCGATCAGCTCTTCGAGGGAGCGCACGCCCAGCTTGGCCAGCCACTCACGGGTTTCTTCGGCGACGTAGGTGAAGAAATTCACCACCATGTCGACGGTACCGATGTAGTGATCCTTGCGCAGCTTCTCGTTCTGGGTCGCGACGCCGGTGGCGCAGTTGTTCAGGTGGCAGATGCGCAGGTATTTGCAGCCCAGGGCAATCATTGGCGCGGTGCCGAAGCCGAAGCTTTCAGCGCCGAGGATGGCTGCCTTGATCACGTCAAGGCCGGTCTTCAGGCCGCCGTCGGTCTGCACCCGGACTTTGCCGCGCAGGTCGTTGCCACGCAGGGTCTGGTGAGTTTCGGCCAGGCCGAGTTCCCACGGAGCGCCCGCGTATTTGATCGAGGTCAGTGGCGATGCGCCGGTGCCGCCGTCGTAGCCGGAGATGGTGATCAAGTCCGCGTAGGCCTTGGCCACACCGGCAGCGATGGTGCCGACGCCCGCTTCCGCTACCAGCTTCACCGAGACAAGCGCCTTCGGGTTGACCTGCTTGAGGTCGAAAATCAGCTGCGACAAGTCTTCGATCGAATAGATGTCGTGGTGCGGCGGTGGCGAAATCAGGGTCACGCCCGGCACTGCATAACGCAGCTTGGCGATCAGGCCGTTGACCTTGCCGCCTGGCAGTTGACCACCTTCGCCAGGCTTGGCGCCTTGGGCAACCTTGATCTGCAGCACTTCAGCGTTGACCAGGTACTCCGGGGTCACACCGAAACGGCCGGTCGCAACCTGCTTGATTTTCGAGCTCTTGATGGTGCCGTAGCGCGCCGGGTCTTCACCACCTTCACCGGAGTTGGAACGCGCACCGAGGCGGTTCATGGCTTCGGCCAGGGCTTCGTGAGCCTCAGGCGACAGGGCGCCCAGCGAGATACCGGCGGAGTCGAAGCGCTTGAGCACCGATTCCAGCGGTTCGATTTCGCTCATGTCCAGCGGGGTATCGAGGGTCTTGACCTTGAGCAGGTCACGGATCATCGACACCGGGCGGTTATCCACCAGCGAGGTGTATTCCTTGAACTTGCTGTAGTCGCCCTGCTGCACGGCGGCTTGCAGGGTGTTGACCACGTCCGGGTTGTACGCGTGATATTCGCCACCGTGGACGAACTTCAGCAGGCCGCCTTGCTGGATCGGCTTGCGCGGGCTCCAGGCTTCGGTGGCCAAGGCTTTCTGCTCGGCTTCGATGTCGACGAAACGCGCGCCCTTGATGCGGCTCGGCACGCCCTTGAAGCTCAGGTTGCAGACTTCCTCGGACAGGCCGATGGCTTCGAACAACTGTGCGCCACGGTACGAAGTGATGGTCGAGATGCCCATCTTCGAGAGGATCTTGAGCAGGCCCTTGGTGATGCCTTTACGGTAATTCTTGAACACCTCGTAGAGGTCGCCCAGCACTTCACCGGTACGGATCAGGTCGCCCAGCACTTCGTAGGCCAGGAACGGATAAACGGCAGAGGCACCGAAACCGATCAACACGGCGAAGTGATGCGGATCGCGAGCAGTCGCGGTTTCCACCAGGATGTTGGAGTCGCAACGCAGGCCCTTCTCGGTCAGGCGGTGGTGTACCGCGCCGGTGGCCAGGGAGGCGTGGATCGGCAACTTGCCCGGGGCAATGTGACGGTCACTCAGGACGATCTGCGTACGACCGGCGCGCACGGCTTCTTCAGCCTGATCGGCGACGTTGCGGATGGCTGCTTCGAGGCCGACGCTTTCGTCGTAGTTGAGGTCGATGATCTGGCGTTCGAAGCCTGGACGATCGAGGTTCATCAGCGAGCGCCACTTGGCCGGGGAAATGACCGGCGAGCTGAGGATCACGCGCGACGCGTGTTCCGGCGACTCCTGGAAGATGTTGCGCTCGGCACCGAGGCAGATCTCCAGCGACATGACGATGGCTTCACGCAGCGGGTCGATCGGCGGGTTGGTCACCTGCGCGAACTGCTGGCGGAAATAGTCGTAAGGCGTACGCACGCGCTGGGACAGCACGGCCATCGGCGTATCGTCGCCCATCGAGCCCACGGCTTCGTAGCCTTGCTCGCCAAGCGGGCGCAGCACCTGGTCGCGCTCTTCGAACGTGACCTGGTACATCTTCATGTATTGCTTGAGCTGATCGACGTCGTAGAACGCCGAACCGTGGTCGTTGTCTTCCATGGTCGCCTGGATGCGCAGGGCATTCTTGCGCAGCCATTGCTTGTACGGATGACGTGACTTGAGACGGTTGTCGATGGCATCGGTGTCGAGGATCTGACCGGTCTCGGTGTCCACGGCAAAGATCTGGCCAGGCCCCACGCGGCCCTTGGCGATCACGTCTTCAGGCTGGTAGTTCCAGACACCGATTTCCGAAGCCAGGGTGATGAAACCGTTCTTGGTGGTGACCCAACGCGCCGGACGCAGGCCGTTACGGTCGAGCAGGCACACCGCGTAGCGACCGTCGGTCATAACCACACCGGCCGGGCCATCCCACGGTTCCATGTGCATCGAGTTGTACTCGTAGAACGCACGCAGGTCCGGGTCCATGGTCTCGACGTTCTGCCACGCAGGCGGAATGATCATCCGCACGCCGCGGAACAGATCGATACCACCGGTGACCATCAGCTCGAGCATGTTGTCCATGCTCGATGAGTCGGAACCGACACGGTTGACCAGCGGGCCGAGTTCTTCCAGATCCATCAGATCGTTGGCGAACTTGGTGCGACGGGCCACGGCCCAGTTGCGGTTGCCGGTGATGGTGTTGATCTCGCCGTTGTGCGCCAGGAAGCGGAACGGTTGGGCCAGCGGCCATTTCGGCAGGGTGTTGGTGGAGAAGCGCTGGTGGAACACGCAAATCGAGGTTTGCAGGCGCTCATCGCTCAGGTCTGGATAGAAGGCGGTCAGGTCCGCCGGCATCATCAGGCCTTTATAGATAATGGTCTTGTGCGAAAAGCTGCAGACGTAGTGGTCGGTATCGGCGGCGTTGGCCACCGATGAACGACGACGGGAGGTGAACAGCTTGACGGCCATGTCCTGGTCGCTCAGGCCTTCGCCACCGATGAACACCTGCTCGATCTGTGGCAGGCGCTCAAGGGCCAGGCGGCCGAGGACGCTGGTATCGATCGGCACTTTGCGCCAGCCGACCAACTGCAGGCCGGCAGCCAGGATCTCGCGGTTCATGTTCTCGCGAGCGGCTTCAGCCTTGACCGGGTCCTGGTTGAAGAAAACCATGCCCACAGCGTATTGCTTGGGCAGTTCGACGCCGAAGGTTTCCTGGGCGATCGCTCGCAGGAACACGTCCGGCTTTTGAATCAGCAGACCGCAACCGTCACCGGTCTTGCCGTCAGCATTAATCCCACCGCGGTGGGTCATGCAGGTCAGGGCCTCGATGGCCGTTTGCAAAAGGGTATGACTGGGCTCGCCCTGCATATGGGCAATCAGGCCGAAACCGCAGTTATCCTTGAATTCATCTGGTTGGTACAGACCTGCTTTCATAGACACTTTCTCACCAGGCTGCCCCTTATCGAGGCAAATTTCTTTTCAATTCAACCACTTACCATCCGCACCGAACGTACGCCAGCTTTGCGGGGGCAAAAGGGAGGTCATTGTACACACCGACACTTGGCCTCACAAATTTGGCGACGAAATGTCGCAAATCTATGTCGCATTTGTGAAAGGTTTAAAGCGATCTGCTGTGCTAGTCAAAACTTTTTTTAATTTTGACCGCTACGACTCAAAGACTACTGTGACGCAGACACCACAAGGCACGCAGCCCGAAAGGTTGCGCGCACTTGTAGAAATTTTGAGGTGCTTGGAGAGGCGGCCTGGGTAAGGCCGCCGAATCTTCAGCGAGTTGTTGCCAGTTCCTGTTGGACGCTGGCGACAGTGCGAGGCCAAGGTTTACCAGCCTGGACCTTCGCTGGCAAGGCCTTGATGGCGGAAACGGCTGCATCACGATTGGCGAAGTTGCCGTAGGTGATCACGTAGAGCGGTTTGCCGTTGAGGACTTTCTTGAAATAACGGTACTCGCCGCCTTGCTCCTTGACGAAGTTTTGTGCGGCGGTTTCCGAGCTGGTGCCGAGGATCTGCACCACGTAATTACCCGGTGCCTGACCGGCGTACCAGGTGCCACCGGCAGCCTTGGCGACGGTCGCTGGCTTCTCGGCCGGCTTGGCAGCAGCGGCGGCTGGCTTGGCTGGCGCCGGAGCTGGAGCCGGCTTGGCAACCGGAGCAGGCGCTGGCTTGGCGGTAGCGACCTGGGTCGGTGCAGGCGTCGGCTTGGCGGTTGGCGTTGGCGTTGGCGTTGGCGTTGGCGCAGGACCAGCCGGAACGCCCGCTGGCGGTGCGATCGTAGTCACGGTCGGTGGCGTTGCGCTGGAACCCTCGACCGGCACGCCGTCATCGCCCTCGGTAATGCCACCCGCTGCTTCGGCCAATGGAGCACGCATGACAGGTTGCGAATTGCCGACCAACGGCAATGGCGTAGGCTGCGTGTTGCCGGCGAATTCGACGGCCGGAGCACCGCCCGACGAGCCCTGGCCAAGCGGCAGTTGCGCCTGTTCGTTGGCAGGCGCACCGGTGGTCGGTGTCTTGCTGCGACCAGGCATCAACCAGGCGGCGGCTACCGCGACCACAACGACGGCGGAAATCGCCAATACGTGTTTCTTCGGCATATTGAACCCCATACTTGGACGCTTCACCGCTGAGCGGCTGGCAATCATGGCTTCGATCATCGCATCGCGGGCAGCCTGGTTGATGTTGCCAGGCCAACCCTCGGAGCTTTCGTGAATATCAGAGATCTGATTTACAGTGAAAAGTTCGATACCCCGGCCGGCGCCTTCAAGCCGCTGCTCCAGGTATTCACGCGTTTCCTCTTCGGTGTAAGGCTGCAGCTCGATGACGTGGAAGCGTTCTTCCTCGAGTTGCAAAGCCTCAAGCTGAGCGATCATCGAGGACTCGCCGAACAGGAACACATGCGGACGGCCTTCCGGCGCACCCGCGCCCAAGGCCATCAAGGCTTCAAGCGCGGACTCGTCGAGCTGCTCGGCATCATCGACCAGCAGATAGACTTCCTGCCCAGTCAGAGCAAGCTGCACCACCTGTTTCAGAATTGCCCCGATCTCAGCCTGGGCAACGTCCAGTGCCTGGGCAACCTGGCGCAACACGCCAGCCGAATCACCCGCACCACGGGCGGAAACCACCACGCTTTGCACGGTCTGCTTGTTGGTACTGGCCACCAGGGCCTGGCGCAGCAGGGTCTTGCCACTGCCATGCGGACCTGTGACCACCAACAGCAACTGGCTGTAACGCGCCAGATGGTGCAACTGCCCCAGCACCGGCTTGCGCTGGGCAGGGAAAAACTTGAAGCCAGGGACCCGTGGAGCAAAAGGGTCATGACTCAACTGGTAGTGGCCGAGGAAAGCCTCGTCGGCATGCAAACTAGTCATCGCGTTCTTATTAACCTTTAAGCTGAGCCAGGGCGCGGTAATCCGCTCCCAGCGTGGCCTGTAGAACCTCTTTCGGATAATCGTCGGTCACTACCGCTTCGCCCATGTGGCGCAGCAGCACCAGGCGCAAACGACCGTCGATCACTTTCTTGTCAATTGCCATGTGTTCGAGAAAATCGGCCGGGGTCATCTCTTCAGGCGGAATAACCGGCAGGCCGGCACGCTGGAACAGGCGAATGCCGCGGTCGCGCTCCTGTTCGCTGATCCAGCCCAGGCGCGCGGACATCTCCAAAGCCATGACAGTGCCAGCAGCCACCGCTTCACCATGTAGCCAGACACCATAGCCCATGTGGGTCTCGATGGCGTGACCGAAGGTGTGCCCCAGGTTGAGCGTTGCCCGTACACCAGTTTCTTTCTCGTCGGCGCCGACCACGGCCGCCTTGGCCGCACAGGAGCGCTCGATGGCATAGGTGAGGGCTTGCTGATCCAGGTTGCGCAGGCGGTCGACGTTGTCTTCGAGCCAGGTCAGGAACGGCTCATCGCAGATCAACCCATACTTGATGACTTCGGCCAGGCCGGCGGACAGCTCGCGGGCCGGCAGCGTATTGAGGGAGGCGGTGTCGATAAGCACGACGTTCGGCTGATAGAAGGCGCCGACCATGTTCTTGCCCAGCGGATGATTGATACCGGTCTTGCCACCCACCGAAGAGTCAACCTGCGACAGCAGCGTGGTCGGAACCTGGATAAAATCGACACCGCGCTGGTAGCAGGCTGCCGCAAAGCCGGCCATGTCGCCAATCACGCCGCCACCCAGGGCGATCACCGTGGTGCGCCGATCGTGCCGCGCGGTCAGCAGACCGTCGAAAATCAGCTGCAGGGTTTCCCAGGTCTTGAAGGCCTCGCCGTCGGGCAACACCACGGAAATCACCGAGAACTGCGCAAGGCTGCGGGTCAGGCGTTCGAGATAGAGAGGCGCAACGGTTTCATTGGAAATGATCGCCACTTGCCGTCCGCGAATGTGCGGGGCCAGCAGCTCAGGCTGGTCCAACAAACCTTCGCCAATATGAATCGGGTAGCTGCGCTCGCCTAGATCGACCTTGAGTGTCTGCATGTGTCCCCACAGTGAAGATGGAATCAGGCAACCTGCCTTGGGTTAACGAATGTCTACGGCCACCGCGGGTGTGACGTCGCTCGATGGCCATTCGCCACAACCTCGAGCGGTCATGGCAGGAGGCCGAGGATAGCGCATTTCGTGCGACGCTTTAACGGGGCGGCAATTGCTGCAAACGCTCCAGGATATCGAGCACGACCATTCGCGGCGGTCGTTCATCCGTTTCCACCACCAGATCGGCGATTTCCCGATAAAGAGGGTCGCGAATGGCCAAAAGGTCCCTGAGGGTCTTGGCCGGATCGGCTGTACGCAACAATGGCCGATTGCGGTCGCGTGAAGTGCGGCCGACCTGCTGCTCGACGGAGGCATGCAGATAGACCACACGTCCGCCAGCGCGCAGCGCCCGACGATTGGCCTCGCGCATGACCGCGCCACCGCCTGTCGCCAGCACCACGCCGTCGTAATCGCACAGCTCGGCAATCATTGCCTGCTCGCGCTCACGAAAGCCCGGTTCGCCTTCCTTGTCGAAGATCCATGGGATATTGGCGCCCGTGCGTAATTCAATTTCCTTATCGGAATCTTTGAATGGCAAGCGCAGCTCTTTGGCCAGCAATCGGCCGATGGTGCTTTTTCCAGCCCCCATCGGTCCTACAAGTATCAAATTTCGCACAGAATCAACGACTCACAGCAATCGCCTGGTTATTCATGATACGCGGTGTGAGAAACACCAACAGCTCGGATTTTTTCTCCGAAACCACGTCACGCCGGAAAAGGCGGCCAAGATACGGCACATCGCCAAGAAATGGCACCTTATCTACAACCTTGCTTTGAGTATTTGAGAAAACACCACCAATGACGATGGTCTCGCCATCGTTGACCAGGACCTTGGCATTGACTTCGTTTTTCTTGATCGGCGGCACATCCTGGACCTTGTTCAGGTAATCCGGCTCATCCTTGGTGACCTTGACCTCCATGATGATCCGGTTGTCCGGCGTGATCTGCGGCGTCACCTCCAGCGATAGCGAAGCCTCTTTGAACGAGACCGAAGTAGCGCCGCTGGAGCTGGCTTCCTGGTAGGGAATCTCGGTGCCCTTGAGGATCTTTGCGGTTTCCTTGTCGGAAGTGACGACCTTGGGTTGCGAGACGATTTCGCCATTGCCGGTCTTTTCCATGGCCGTCAATTCAAGGTCCAGCAAGACGTTGTCGGTGATGAAGGCGATGCCGATGCCCGATGTGTTGTTGGCGACCCCCAGGTCGACGAACGGCGAGCTGGTGCTACCGCCGTCGCTGGTGCCGTTACCGACTCCCGAGGCATTCCAGTTGCCTTTGTTCTGTATTGAGCCTCCCCAACGCACGCCAAGGCTCTTGTCGTAGTCAACGTTGGCTTCAACGATACGCGCCTCGATCATCACCTGACGTACCGGAATATCCAGCTGCGCAACGATGCGCCGCAGTTCGTCGAGCCGGTCCTGGGTCTGGTAGGCAATGATGTTGTTGGTGCGTTCATCGACCGTGATCGATCCCCGTTCGTCGGCTTTCGCCTCGGCGTTGGTCACCGACTGGAACAGTTTGGCGATATCGGCCGCCTTGGCGTAATTGACCTGCAACAGCTCCCGACGCAGTGGTGCCAGGTCGGCAATCTGCTTTTGCGACTCCAGCTCCTGGCGTTCACGGGCGGCAATTTCGTCGGCCGGAGCGACGAGCAACACATTACCCAGCTTGCGCTTGTCCAGGCCCTTGGTTTTCAGTACCAGGTCCAGCGCCTGGTCCCAGGGTACGTTTTGCAGGCGCAGGGTAATTCCCCCCTGGACCGTGTCACTGGCGACGAGATTGAGGTTGGTGAAATCGGCGATCAGTTGCAGTACCGAGCGCACGTCGATGTCCTGGAAATTCAGCGAAAGCTTTTCACCGCTGTAGGCATTGCGATCGGCGTTGCGCTTTTGCAGGTCGTCGACCGTCATCGGACGAATGCTGACGGTCAGCTTGTTGTCGGTCTGGTAGGTCGAATAGTCAAAGGCACCGCTGGGTTCTATGGTGATGGTCGCCTTGTCCCCCGTGGCACTGGCATTGACGAATTGTACCGGTGTGGCGAAATCCTTCACATCCAGGCGCACACGCAACGGCTCGGGCAATCGGGTCTTGTTGAAGCCGAGAACGATCTTGCCTTCGCGCTCCTGGATATCGGGTGCAATGGACGGATCCGACAAGTCGATCACGACATTGCCTTCGCCCTCGGTACCCCGCTGGAAATCCACCGCACGAATCGCTTTGCCTGTCGGTGCAACCGCGCGCGCCGGAACCGGGACCGGTACAGCAGCGGCCGCTCTTGGCGCAGGGCTTTTACCTCCCTGCCCGACGACCACAAACAGGTTATTGCCTTCGACCCGCATGTCGTAGGGGCTCAACTGGGTCAGGTTGATGATCAGCCGCGCACGATCCTTGGCCTCCACCACGGTCGCGCTGCGGGCATTGCCACTGCCCAGGTCGCGAGTTTTGCTCGCCAGCTGACTGACGACACCGGGCAGATCCAGGGCAATCCGGGCAGGAGAGTCCGTCGTATAGCCACGGGGCGTCGGAGGCGGTTGGTCGAACACCAGCTTCAACTCGACGCGGTCTCCCGGCAACGCGGCGACATCCAGCGCCTTGAGGTTGGCCGCTTGTACCATCGGTGACAGCAACGCTATCCATAGCGATACCCCGAGGGTGGAGAAAATCCTGTTCATTGTACGAGTTCCACTATGAGTGCTCTTTCAAAGGAAGGATCCGCGGCCGCTCCAGCCAGGCACCTTCGCCGTCAGGAACGATTTCTACCACTTCGACTTGCGAGCCACTGATGGCGACAATCCGGCCGTCGTTACGCCCCAGGTAATCACCGACTTTCAGCCGATGCACCCCACCAGCGCCGCGCAGCAGTGCAAAGGAGCCTGCCGCATTGGAAATCGTGCCGACCATTTCAAACTGCTCGATATTGAAACCCTCGAGGTACTGCTTGACCCGGCTGGGGTCAGGCTTGACGTTGCGCGCACCTTGTTGGTGTGCCAGATCGACCTTGACCTGCCGTGAAAACGGGCTACGCAAGTTGGCGGCGTTGTAGGTGAACGTCGGGTAAGACCGAAATGTCGGCGTTGGTTCAATTTTGCCCGGCGCCCGAAGGCGCATTTCGTTCATGTAGGCGTCCAGGTCGCTGAAATCATCGCCGCCGTCACAGCCAGCCAATAAGGCGACCAAAACCACTATCGAACAACCACGTAGCGGGCTCATCAATTCAGTCCCTTGTCGTTGTAGCGGTAAGTCCTGGCCAGGATGCTCATGCGCAATTTCGGTCCGTCGTCTGGATTGACCGGCGCGAGGTCGAAATCATGCAGGGTGACGATACGCGGCAACCCGGCCACGCCACTGACAAAAGTGGCCAGGTCGTGATAGGCACCGGTGACCGTGATCTTGATCGGCAGTTCGATGTAGAACGGCTGGGTGACCTCCGGCAACAGCTTGATCTCTTCGAACTCCAGGCCGCTGCCCAGCCCTGTTCGAGTGATATCTTCCAGCAGGCCTGGGACTTCAGTGTCGCTGGGGAGTTGCCGTAGCAGAACACCGAAGGCATTCTCCATCTCCTTCATCTGCTGGGAGTAAAGTTCCAGATTCGCCGCCATTTGGGATTTGCTGGCAAATTGCTCCTTGAGGGTCGACTCCTCCTCTCGCTTGAGCTCAAGCTGGTTTTCAAGCTCGCTCGTGGAAAAGTTGTAGCCGATCGACAGCACCAGGACCGCGACCACAATGCCCATCAGGACTTTAATCGCGGGTGGCCAGGCCCCCATGCTGTGAGTATCCAGATCGTTGATATCGATCCTGCGCAACCCGTCGAGCCATTCGGACGGACTCATTCGCCATCCTCCACGGCCGCGGTCCGGGTTTGACGAACGGTCAACTGAAAAACATTGGCCTGGTCCAGTTGGCCCGAGGTCGTCGCCTTGACTTCAGTCAGGCTGGGCGCATCGAACCAGTCGGACGCCTCCAGGTTTCGCATCAGGTCTGAAACACGGTTGTTCGATTGCGCCGCCCCAGTGATGGACAAGGTCTTGCCCGTCATTTTGACTTCGGTGAAATACACCCCATCGGGCAAGGTCCGCGCCAGTTGATCAAATATTCGCCCGCTGATCGGGCGATTACCTTGCAAGTCCTGGATGATGCTCATGCGCTCGACCAATTGTTGGCGACGAGCCTTGAGATCGCTGATCTGCTTGATCCGCTCGTCGACCATGGCGATCTGTCTGCCGATGTAGTCGTTACGTGCAATCTGCCGCTCGATAGCTCCGCCGATGACCTGGTTGAGCACGAGCAAGGCGCCTGCCGAACCCAGCACTACAGCTGCCAGCACCACGAGGAAGCGCTTGCGCCGCTCTTCCCGTCGCTCTTCGCGCCAGGGTAATAGATTGATCCGCGCCATCAGTCGAAACTCCTGAGGGCCAACCCGCAGGCAATCATCAGCGCCGGCGCATCGCTGGCCAGGGCCACGGCATTGACCTTGCTGCCCAACGTCATGTCGCAAAACGGGTTGGCCACCAGCGTTGGCGTTCCCAATTGCTGCTCGATCAACCGCTCCAGACCGGGGATTGACGCAGTACCGCCGGCCAGCAGAATCTGGTCGACCGCGCTGTACTGGCCCGAAGCGAAGAAGAACTGCAATGAGCGCGATACTTGCTGTACCAGCGCTTCGCGAAACGGCTGCAGCACTTCGCCGACATAATCATCCGGCAAGCCGCCTTGTCTCTTCGCCAAGCCGGCCTGCTCAACGGTCAGGCCATATCGGCGCTGAATTGCCTCGGTGAGCTGACGGCCGCCGAACAATTGCTCTCGGGTATAGATAATCCGCCCCTCAAGCAGCACGCTCAGGGTGGTCATCGTTGCTCCGACATCGACTACTGCCACCAAGCGCCCTTGAGCGCCTCCCTGCTGGATCTTGAGCAAACCGAACGAACGCTCCAGGGCATAGGCCTCCACGTCGACCACGCGCGCAGTCAAGCCCGCCAGGGCCAGTGCGGCCTCACGGACCTCGACATTTTCCTTGCGACAGGCGGCAAGTAACACGTTGACCCGCTCAGGATTGCGCGTGGAAGCGCCCTGGACTTCGAAATCGATGGCGACATCGTCCAGCGGATAAGGGATGTACTGGTCGGCCTCGATCTTCAACTGGTCTTCCATCTCGTCATCGGTAAGGCCGGCATCCATTTCAATGGTCTTGGTGATCACTGCAGAACCGGCCACGGCCACCGCTACGTACTTGAGGTCGGTCCTGGCCTTGACCAGCACGCGCGCCAGCGCCTGGCCCACCCCATCGAGCTCGGCGATATTTTTCTCGATGACCGCCTTGGCGGGCAACGGCTCGACTGCGTAGGCTTCGACCCGATAGCCATTGCCCTGGCGGCTCAGTTCCAGCAACTTCACCGAAGTGGAGCTGATATCGATTCCCAGGAGCGACCTGGCTTTTTTATTGAAGAGTCTTAGCACTACCAATTCCCTATGACTTTCCGTGAGTTACGGACTCCATAACGGGTGTTGCGTTCAATCCACCCGTCTTGACAGCTAGCGCAAATAACGCCTTGGACGGAAAAATGCTTATAATGCCCAGCGTTTTTTTCCGGTTTTTCTCAAGCGCGGGTCGTTCTCCTTTAGCCTGAACCCTGATGCCAAATTCATTTTTTGCCCTGGATGTCCAAAAGCCTTGATTCGTCTGCTGAAATTTTTCGGTTGGTCCATCGTCGCCGTATTCTGCGGACTGCTTCTGGGTCTGAGTGGGGCGTTTCTTTACCTTAGTCCTGGATTGCCCTCCGTTGAGGCACTGAGAAGCATCCAGTTGCAGATTCCCCTGCGGGTCTACAGCAGCGACAACAAGTTGATCGCAGAATTTGGCGAAATGCGCCGTACACCGATCCGTTTCGCCGACATTCCCCCCAACTTCATTAATGCGTTACTAAGTGCTGAAGACGATAACTTCGCCAATCACTACGGCGTCGATCCCAGCAGCCTGATGCGCGCTGCCACTCAACTGGTCAAAAGTGGCCATATCCAGTCCGGCGGCAGCACCATCACCATGCAGGTGGCAAAAAACTTCTTCCTGACCAGCGAACGCAGCTTCTCGCGTAAAACCACCGAAATCCTCTTGGCCCTGCAGATCGAACGGCAGCTGACCAAGGATGAAATCCTTGAGCTGTACGTCAACAAGATCTATCTGGGCAACCGCGCCTACGGCATCGAGGCAGCGGCGCAGGTGTATTACGGCAAGTCGATTCGCGACATCAGCCTGGCGCAGATGGCGATGATCGCCGGCTTGCCCAAAGCGCCTTCGCGATTCAACCCGCTGGCCAACCCGGCCCGTAGCAAGGAGCGTCGCGACTGGATCCTGGGGCGCATGTACAAGCTGGGCAAAATCAGCGAAGCCGACTACACCACTGCCGTCAACGAGCCGCTGAACGCCAGCTATCACGTACCGACTCCAGAAGTGAACGCGCCCTACATCGCCGAGATGGCCCGCGCCGAAATGGTTGGCCGCTATGGCAGCGATGCGTACACCGAAGGTTTCCGCGTCACCACCACGGTGCCGAGCAACCTTCAGGAAATGGCCAACACCGCCCTCCACGAAGGCTTGATGACCTATGACCAGCGTCACGGCTATCGGGGCCCCGAGTCTCGTCTGCCGGGCAAGACGCGCGAGGCGTGGGCGACCGAACTGACCAAGCAACGCACCATCAGCAGCCTTGAACCAGCCATCGTCACCCAGGTCGACAAGAGCGGCCTGCAGGTGCTGACCCGCACCGGCAGCGAACACGTTAGCTGGGACACCATGAAATGGGCTCGCCCATTCCTGAACACCAACAGCATGGGTCCAAACCCCAAGCAGCCTTCGGATGTGGCCCAGGTCGGCGATCTGATTCGCGTGCAACGCCAGGCGGACAATTCGCTGAAATTCAGCCAGATCCCGCAGGCTCAGGGCGCATTGGTCTCCCTTGATCCGCAAAACGGCGCCATCCGCGCGCTGGTCGGCGGTTTCGCCTTTGAGCAAAGTAACTACAACCGCGCCCTTCAAGCCAAGCGCCAGCCGGGTTCGAGCTTCAAGCCTTTCGTCTACAGTGCCGCACTGGATAACGGCTACACCGCGTCCAGCCTGGTGAACGACGCACCGATCGTGTTTGTCGACGAATACCTGGACAAAGTCTGGCGCCCGAAAAACGACACCAATACCTTCCTCGGCCCGATCCGCCTGCGTGAAGCGCTCTACAAGTCACGTAACCTGGTTTCGATTCGCCTGTTGCAAGCGATGGGCGTTGGCAAGACCATCGACTACATCTCCCGCTTTGGCTTTAACAAGCAGGATCTGCCACCCAACCTTTCCCTGGCCCTGGGTACCGCAACCCTGACACCAATGGAAATTGCCACGGGCTGGAGTACCTTTGCCAACGGTGGCTACAAGATCACCCCGTACATCATCGAAAAGATCGAAAGCCGCAATGGCGATACACTGTTCGTTGCGAACCCACCCAGCGTGCCAAAAGGCGCTGTCGCGACCGACGGTATCGCCGCACCCGCCGCCGAAGCCTTTACGGTCAATGCAACACCTGGCCAGGCACCGGGCGAGCAACCAGCACCACAAACACCTGCCGTGGCTGAACGCATTGTCGATGGACGAACCACCTACATCCTCAACAGCATGCTGGAGGACGTGATCAAGCTCGGTACCGGTCGTCGCGCGCTGGCCCTGGGCCGCAGCGACATTGCCGGCAAGACCGGCACCACCAACGAGTCCAAGGACGCCTGGTTCTCCGGCTACAACGCCGATTACGTCACCACCGTCTGGACAGGCTTCGACCAGCCCGAAAGCCTGGGTCGCAAGGAGTTTGGTGGCACCGTCGCCCTACCCATCTGGATGAACTTCATGGGTGCCGCGCTCAAAGACCTGCCGCCTCACACCCAGCCAGAGCCGGAAGGCATCCTGAGCCTGCGGGTAGATCCAATCAGCGGCCGTGCAGCCACTCCAGGCACGCCTGGGGCCTACTTCGAGCTGTTCAAGGTCGAAGATACGCCGCCGACGGGCAATGAGCTGGGCAACGGCAACGCTCCAGGCAGCCCGCTACCGGCGGATGAGGGCGCGCCGATCGATTTGTTCTGATCGCAAGCCACATCAAAGAGCCCTGCCCTCGTGAGAAGTGCAGGGCTTTTTATTGCCTGCCAGATTTGCATTTATTTAACTGCCGCCTTCGCGGGCAAGCCCGCTCCCACAGGAATCGCATAAACCCTGCGGGAGCGGGCTTGCCCGCGAAAAGGCCTGCACAATCGACGCAAAACTCACGGATGTAAAAAAGCCCCGGCTCAAAACGAGCCGGGGCTTTCGGTTGAAGCGCTACCACGACTTAGCCGTTGAACACGTCATCCACGCTTTTGAGCGGGTAGTTCTTCGGGTACGGCAGGGTCGCCACGCCGGTCTCGATCGCAGCCTTGGCCACAGCGTCAGAGATCAGGGTGATCAAGCGAGCATCCATTGGTTTCGGAATGATGTACTCACGACCGAATTCCAGCTTGATGCCACCGTAGGCATCGCACACTTCCTGAGGCACTGGCAGCTTGGCCAGTTCACGCAAGGCGTTGGCCGCAGCCACTTTCATTTCTTCGTTGATGCGCTTGGCGCGAACGTCAAGGGCACCACGGAAGATGAACGGGAAGCCCAGCACGTTGTTGACCTGGTTCGGGTAGTCCGAACGGCCGGTGGCCATGATCACGTCGCTACGGGTAGCGTGTGCCAGCTCCGGGGAGATTTCCGGATCAGGGTTGGAGCACGCGAACACGATCGGGTTAGGCGCCATGGACAGCAGGCCTTCAGCGCTCAGCAGGTTCGGGCCGGACAGGCCGACGAACACGTCTGCACCTTGCAGGGCGTCTGCCAGGGTGCGTTTGTCAGTCGCGTGAGCGAAGACGGCCTTGTACTGGTTCAGGTCGTCACGGCCGGAGTGGATCACACCGGTACGGTCAACCATGTAGATGTTTTCGATGTTGGCACCCATGCTCACCAGCAATTTCATGCAGGAGATGGCGGCAGCACCGGCACCCAGGCACACGATCTTGGCTTGCGGCAGGGTTTTGCCAGCGATTTCCAGGGCGTTGATCATGCCGGCTGCGGTCACGATCGCGGTACCGTGCTGGTCGTCGTGGAATACCGGGATGTCACACTGCTCGATCAGGGCGCGTTCAATTTCAAAGCACTCAGGCGCCTTGATGTCTTCCAGGTTGATGCCACCGAAAGTGATGGAGATCCGCTTGACGGTGTCGATGAAGGCCTGCGGGCTTTCAGAATCGACTTCGATGTCGAAAACGTCGATGCCGGCGAAGCGCTTGAACAGCACGCCTTTACCTTCCATCACTGGTTTGGAGGCCAATGGGCCGAGGTTACCCAGGCCCAGAATCGCGGTGCCATCGGAAATGACTGCAACCAGGTTGCCTTTGCCGGTGTATTTGTAGGCCAGCTCAGGATCGCGGGCGATCTCGCGTACTGGTTCAGCTACGCCGGGGCTGTACGCCAGCGACAGGTCGCGGGCGGTAGCAGTGGCCTTGGTGAGCTCGACACTCAGCTTCCCTGGACGAGGATTGGCGTGATATTCGAGAGCGGCAGTTTTCAGATCAGACATTTTGGCATTCCGCTTTTACTGTTGGACAGACTGGTCAGCGAGGATACGCGCCTGGCAAAATCCCCACAAGACTGACCGGTCACCCCTGTCAAGCGCCCGGCCCTACGACTTTGGGCCAAGAGCCGCGGAACACAAGGGATAGACTGTTCACAATCCAAGTAAAAAATGTCTACAATTATTTGAAAATGGCCATTGCAGCCAAATCACAGACATCGGCATAGGGGAC
>NZ_APIO01000013.1:0-53964 GCF_000408945.1 Pseudomonas sp. G5(2012) | reverse complement strand
CCGCAGGAACGGATATGTACTCCTAAAAGAAAATGGTCGTCTTCAAGACCGCCTTCGCCCGCAAGCCTGGCTCCAAAGTCGGAGACCTTTGATTCGCTGACCAAGCTCGTATAGGGTGGCGTTTTTGTCCATCAGGGAGCTGGCCATGTTGCGTCTGAGCGCGCTGTATCGTTATCCGTTGAAATCCGGCAAAGGGGAGATCCTGCAACAGGTTGGCCTCGACAAGCTGGGGCTGGACGGCGATCGACGCTGGATGTTGGTGGATGAAGCCAGTGGACGCTTCTTGACCCAGCGCGCGGTAGCGCAGATGAGCCAGCTGTCGGCATTGTGCAATGCCGAGGGCGGCTTGACCCTTAGCGCCCCCGGCCATTCGCCGATCGATGTCGACTTGCCCGCCAGCGATGCTCAATTGCGCGGCGTGACCATCTGGCGTGACAGCTTGCGTGTGCCCGACGCCGGCGATGCGGCGGCCGCCTGGGTCAGCCGGTTCATCGGCAAACCGACGCGCCTGGTGCAGGTGCCACTGGACCGCGCACGGACCACCGCATCGGGCTATGGCCAGGACGACGATCAGGTCGCCTTCGCCGATGGCTTCCCGTTGTTGCTGATTGGCCAGGCATCGCTTGCGGATTTATCGCAACGCGTCGGGCGCCCGCTGGAGATGCTGCGTTTTCGTCCGAACCTGGTGATAGAGGGCAGCGAGGCGTTTGCCGAGGATGGCTGGAAACGCCTGCGCATCGGTGATGTCGAGTTCCGCGTGGTCAAGCCCTGTTCACGCTGCATCATGACCACTATCGACCTGCAAACCGGCGAGCGTAGCGCTGACCGCGAACCCTTCGCCACCTTGCAGAAGTACCGTGCCCAGGCCGAGGGTGCGATGTTTGGGCAGAACCTGGTCAACGACGGCAATGGCCGGCTCGAAGTCGGCATGCCGGTCACCGTGCTCGAATAAATACCCTTCAATGAAAAATGCCCGTGTCGATGGACACGGGCATTTTTTTTTGCGATGAAACCGGGGTTTTAGCCGCGGTATTCGCACAGGTAGGCAGTGTCGACGGCCACTTTGAGCTGGAACTTGCTGTTGGCAGGCACGTTGAACTGGCTGCCAGCGGCGAAGGTTTCCCAATCGTTGCTGTCCGGGAGCTTGACGGTCAGGGCGCCGGACACCACGTGCATGATTTCACGCTGGCTGGTGCCGAATTCGTATTCGCCCGGAGCCATGACGCCAATGGTCGCTGGACCTTCAGCAGTGCCAAAGGCGATCGACTTGACGGTGCCGTCGAAGTACTCGTTGACTTTAAACATGGGCGATTCCTCGAAAAGGGCTAAAAAGGGCTAAAAAGGGCTAAAAAGGGCCGGCCAGTATGCACAAGGCCCAAGGCCTCGTCACCTCTCTAAAGCACAAGAACAAGGGGCAACAGGCGTGCGGTATTGCGCGCGTCTTCCAGCGCCCGGTGTTGCTGCCCGCTGAACTGCAGTCCCGCCAGTTGCAGGGCACCGTTGAGTCCCAAGGGTCGTTCCAGGCGCCGGGCCTTGGCAAAGCGCTGCTTGAGATTCATGTGCGGCACTTGGCTCAACGCGCTATCGAGTGCCAGGCGCTGCCAATCCTGGAGCAACTGCTTGCGATCGTAGTCGCCCCAGCTGACCCAGCCTTCAAGCCGCGCGTGATGTTGGCCCAGCCAGCGCTCGAACGCCGCCCAGACTTCGCCGAGGGGCTGTGCGGCATCGATATTGGCCTGGGTGATGTGCGTCAACTCCCGGCAAAACGGCGTCAACAAGGGGCGCCGCAACGGGCGCACGAAACGCTGGAAGAAATCCAGCTCGCGGCCTTTGTGATCCACCAGGGTGGCACCAATTTCGATGATTTCCATTTCCGTAATGGGCCAACCACCCTCATCGGTGGTGGCTTCCAGATCAATGACCAACCAGTGAGGCATCGCAGGGTTCCCGGTATCCGCATGCTGATAGGGCTTGAGCGTAGCCAAAGCCTGCGGTTACGCCTAGCGGCTTATTCGACCTCCAGCAGAATCTGACGGTTTTTCACCTGGTCTCCGACCTGCACCTGCAAGCGCTTGAGCACGCCGTCGATACCCGACTTGAGCGGGTGCTCCATTTTCATGGCTTCCAGCACCACCAGCAATTGGCCTTTGCTGACCTTGCAACCCTCACTGACCAGCACATCGATGACCGCACCGTCCATGGGCGCCTTGAGGGTGCCGCAGCTGATACTGGCCTGGCTGCAGGCCGGCGCTTGAGTGCGATCCACCAGCCGCAGGCTGCCGGGAGCTGTGAATAACCAGAGTTGCCCGGCCTCCATGCGGTAGGCATGACGCTGGCGGACGCCGTCGAGTTGCACCGTGGCCCAGCGGCCGTCGCTCTGGATGATCTTAAGTTCGAGGTGGCGACTGGCGACTTCAACCCGCAGCGGCTCACCGGGAACCGCATGCAACGCCACCGGCCAGTCCTGATCGTCCAGTGCGAGGCGATAGTGCAGCGGCACGCTGGCGTTATTGCGCCAACCGGCCAGCGCAACCGGATGCGCCTGTGCCGATGCCTGATAGAACAGCGCCGCGGCAATCGCCAGTTGTTCGGCACTCGGGACCTGGCGCTGCAAACAGGAATGTTCGGCGAAATGCTGCTCGATGAACCCGGTGCTGAACTCGCCACCGATGAATTGCGGATGTTGCAGCAGGCTGACGAGCAAGCGCTGGTTGCTCTGTACGCCTAGCAGCACGCAGTCCTGCACGGCCCGCAGCAACTTGCGCCGAGCCTCTTCACGGGTCTGGCCGTGGGCGATGATTTTGCCCAGCAGCGGGTCGTAGAACGGGCTGATCTCCTGGTTTTCGATCAGCCCATGGTCGATCCGCACGCCATCCTGCAAGCGCGGTTCCCAGGACGCGACTCGACCGGTTTGTGGCAGGAAACCTTGCGCAGGGTCCTCGGCGTACAGGCGCACTTCCATGGCATGCCCCTTGAGCTGAACGTCTTCCTGACGCAGCGGCAGCGCTTGTCCCTGGGCGATGTTCAACTGCCAGGCCACCAGGTCCAGGCCGGTGATGAATTCGGTCACCGGATGTTCCACTTGCAGTCGGGTGTTCATTTCCAGGAAGTAAAACTGTCCGCGCGCATCCAGCAGGAATTCCACCGTGCCGGCGCCGACATAGTTGACCGCGCGTCCCGCCTTGAGCGCCGCTTCGCCCATGGCCTGGCGCAACGGACTCGTCATCACGGGGCAGGGGGCTTCTTCGATGACTTTCTGGTGGCGACGCTGGATCGAACAATCACGCTCGCCAAGGTAGATCAGGTTACCGTGCGAGTCGCCGAACAGCTGCACCTCGACATGGCGCGGTTCGATCAAGGCCTGCTCGAGGATCAGTTCGTCACTGCCAAAACCGTGCAAGGCTTCGGAGCGAGCACTGCGCAGCTGTTGCACCAGGTCGGTGGCCCCATGCACCAGGCGCATGCCACGCCCACCGCCGCCGGCACTGGCCTTGATCATCAGCGGGTAGCCGATGCGGTCGGCTTCGCGGATGAGGGTGGCATCGTCCTGTTCGGCACCCTGATAACCCTCGATGCAGGGTACGCCGGCATTGAGCATGGCGATTTTCGACTGGCGCTTGCTGCCCATCAGCTCGATGGCTTCGGGGCTGGGCCCGATGAAAGTGAGGCGGGCATCCTGGCAGGCGCGGGCGAAAGCGGCATTTTCCGAGAGGAAACCGTAGCCCGGATGGATGGCATCCGCGCCAGTACGCCGGGCCGCGTCGATGATCGCCTGGATATTCAGATAGGATTGCTGCACCGGGGCCGGGCCGATGTTCACCGCTTCGTCGGCCATTTGCACGTGCAGGGCATCGGCGTCGGCGTCGCTGAATACCGCGACGGTGCGGTAGCCCAGGGCCTGGGCGGTGCGCTGGAGGCGGCAGGCGATTTCACCGCGATTGGCGATCAGGATCTTGCTGAATCCGGGCATGTTCTGCTCCCAGGGATTTGCGTTGAATGTGAGGGCCTCTTCGCGAGCAGGCTCGCTCCCACAGTTGAAATGCATTCCAAAGTGGGAGCGAGCCTGCTCGCGAAGCGCTTAAAGGGCCCACCCCGGTTTGCGTTTTTGCACGAACGCCAGGGTCCCTTCGACCCCTTCAACCCCGGTCACTGCTTCGCTGAACCACTCGGCCGCCTCATCGAGCAATGCATCCGATGGCTGCACGGCGCTCGCCAGCAACAGTTTCTTGGTCGCCGCATTCGCCCCGGGCGCGCAACACAGCACATGGGCCAGCACTTCATCGAGGCGCTCGGCCAATGCCTGCGTATCGTGCTCGACAAAATGCACCAGCCCCATTCGCCGTGCCTGGGTGCCGTCGAAACGTGCGGCGGTCAGGGCGAGGCGACGGGCCAGGGTCAGGCCGATGCGCTGCACCACGAACGGCGCGATCTGCGCTGGCAACAGACCGAGGCTGGTTTCCGGCAGGCCGAACTGCGCCTGGTGATCGGCCAGGGCAATGTCGCTGACACAGGCCAAACCGAAGCCACCACCGAGCACCGCGCCTTGCAGGACGGTGATCACCACCTGCGGCGCATGCTGCACCTCTTGCAGCAACGCACCGAACAGTCGATTCAAGTCGCGGTGCGCGCCCGGACCTTGGGCGCGTGCATTGGCCATGTCCTTGATGTCTCCCCCGGCACAGAAATGCCCGCCGGCACCGCCGACCACCAGGGCCCTGACTCCCCGCTCATCGTGCACTGCCGCCAGCACCGCACGCAGTTCGCTGACCATCTGCAAGTTCATGGCGTTGCGGCTGTCCGGTCGATTGAGGGTGATGTGCAGCACACCATTGTGCATATCGAGCAGCAGGGTCTGGCAAACCGGCAGGGTACTCATTTTTTTTTCCCGGGCAGAATGCCCATGAGCTTGCAGATAATCCCCAGCATGATTTCGTCGGCACCGCCGCCGATCGACACCAGGCGCACATCGCGGTAGGCGCGGGCCACCGGGTTGTCCCACATGAAACCCATGCCGCCCCAGTATTGCAGACAGCTGTCGGTCACCTCGCGACCCAGGCGACCGGCCTTGAGCTTGGCCATGGACGCCAGGCGCGTGACGTCCTGGCCCTTGATGTATTGCTCAGTGGCTTGATAGACAAGCGCCCGCAGGCATTCGATCTCGGTTTGCAGTTCGGCCAGGCGAAAGTGGATGACCTGGTTGTCGATCAGCGCACTGCCAAAGGTCTTGCGCTCCTTGCAATACTCGATGGTGCTGTCGACGCAATACTCCAGGCCCTTGATCATGTTGGCCGCACCGAACAGGCGTTCCTCCTGGAACTGCAGCATCTGCATCATGAACCCCGCGCCTTCGTGACCGATGCGATTGCGCTGTGGCACCCGCACGTTGTCGAAAAACACCTGGGCGGTTTCCGAACTGCGCATGCCCAGTTTGTCCAGGTGCGAGCTGAGGCTGATGCCCGGCGTGTTCATCGGCACCATGATCAGCGACTTGTTGATGTGCGGTTTGTCCTCCGAGGTGTTGGCCAGCAGGCAGATGAAATCGGCGCTCGGCGAGTTGGTGATCCACATCTTGCTGCCGTTGATCACGTAGTCGTCGCCGTCCTTGCGCGCGGTGGTTTTCAAGCCGGCCACGTCGGACCCCGCGCCGACTTCGGAGACGCCGATGCAGCCGACCTGCTCGCCGCTGATGGCCGGGCGCAGGAACTCATCGCGCAACTCATCGGAACCGAAGCGCGCCAGGGCCGGGGTGCACATGTCGGTCTGCACGCCGATCGACATGGGAATCCCGCCGCAATGAATGGTGCCGAACTCTTCGGCGGCGACGATCGAGTAGCTGTAGTCCAGGCCCATGCCGCCGAACTTTTCCGGTTTGGAAATGCCCAGCAGGCCGAGGTCGCCGGCCTTGCGAAAGATCTCGTGGATCGGAAAACGCCCGGCCTTTTCCCATTCCTCGACATGAGGGTTGATCTCATGATCGACGAACTGGCGGACGGTGCGACGCAGTGCTTCGTGTTCCTGGGTGAAGATCATTTTTATTGTTCTCCTGGCGAACCACACAGAGCGTGGGAACGATCAAAACCTCGCGACACCGAAGCTGTTGGTTTGCAGCGAGCGCACCTCGGCCTCGTGACAGATATCCAGCAGGTAACCAAGAAGGGTCCGGGTGTCCCGCGGATCGATCAGGCCGTCGTCCCACAGGTTGGCGCTGCCATAAAGCGCCGTGGACTGGCTGTCGAGTTTCTGCGCGGTGACCTGTTCGAGCATGTCGAGCATTTTCGGGTCGGGCACCAGGCCGTCTTTGGCCTGCTTGGCCTCGGTGACGATGCGCAGCACCTTGCCGGCCTGGGCGCCGCCCATGACGGCGGTGCGGCTGTTGGGCCAGGCGAAGATGAAGCGTGGGTCCAGGCCCCGGCCGCACATCGCATAGTTGCCGGCGCCATAGGAGCCGCCCACCACGATGGTCAGTTTCGGCACCCGGGCATTGGCTACCGCCTGGATCATCTTGGCGCCATGCTTGATCACCCCCTGCTGCTCTGATTCGGTGCCAACCATGAACCCGGTGGTGTTGTGGAAAAACAGCAGGGGCGTCTGGCTCTGGTCGCACAGCTGAATGAATTGCGCAGCCTTGCTCGCACCCTTGGGCGTGATCGGACCGTTGTTGCCGATGAATCCGCAGGCGCGCCCCTGGATTGTCAATTGGCCGCACACGGTCTGCTGATCGAACTCGGCCTTGAACTCGAGGAAGTTCGAGCCATCGGCGATTCGGGCGACGATCTCACGCACGTCGTAGGGTTTTTTCGGATCATCGGGAATCAGGCCGAGCAATTCGTCGATGGGGTAGAGCGGTTCCTGCCATTGCCTGGCAGGCAACACCGGCAAGCGCGCATTCCATGGCAGCAGGCTGACGATCTCGCGGGCCTGGCGCACGCCGTCGGCATCGTTTTCGGCCAGGTATTCGGCAGTGCCGGCGATTTGTGCGTGCATCTCAGCGCCGCCCAGTGCCTCGTCGCTGGCGACTTCTCCGGTGGCTGCTTTCAGAAGAGGCGGACCGGCCAGGAACAGCCTGGCCTTTCCACGCACCACCACCACATAGTCCGACAGCCCCGGCTGATAGGCTCCGCCAGCCGTCGCCGAACCGTGGACCACGGTAATCTGCGGCAGGCCCATGGCCGACATGCGTGCCTGGTTGGCAAAGCTGCGCGCGCCTTCGACGAAAATCTCCGCCGCGTAATTGAGGTTCGCGCCGCCACTCTCGGCCAGGGTAATCACCGGCAGTTTGTTTTCCATGGCGATCTGTTGCAGGCGCAAGGATTTTTTCAGGCCTGAAGGGGAAATGGTGCCGCCCTTGATCGCACTGTTGTTCGCCACCACCAACACCCGCACACCCGACACGTAGCCGATCCCGGCAATCAAGCCGCCGCCCGCCGAACTGCCGTCCTTGTCGTCGTGCAACTTGTAGCCGGCCAGGCTCGCCAGTTCGAGAAATGGCGCACCCGGGTCGAGCAGCAGGTTGAGGCGTTCGCGGGGCAGTAACTGACCGCGTTTTTCGAACCTGGGCCTGGCCTCGGCTGCCTTGTCCAGCAGGTTCTGTTCGAGGGTACGGACCTGTTCGACGGCGTCCAGCATGGCCGCACGATGACGGGCGAACTGTTCGCTGTGGGGGTCCAGTTGCGACTCAATCACCGGCATGGGTTATTCCTTGTCCTTGAGGACATCAGGCAAGTACGCGCGGTGGAATCCGTTGTACGAGTGGCTGTTGGTCGCCTTGTGAATCGGCCATGCGCGCCCGCCGAGGCTGGCCGCGCCGTCGATGCGCAGGGTGCTGCCGCTGATGAACGCCGCCGCCGGGCTGAGCAGGAACACGATCGCCGCGCTGACTTCCGATTCGGTGCCGATGCGCTTGAGTGGCACGTGCTCACGCAAGGTCGGAATCACCGCCTTGAACGCACCTTCGTAGGTGTCCATGCCGCTGGAAGCGATCCAGCCCGGCGCCACAGCGTTGACCCGGACCCCGGCGTACCCCCATTCGAAGGCTGCGGTCTTGGTCAGGTTGTCCATGCCCGAGCGCGCCGCGCCCGAGTGGCCCATGCCGGGCATGCCGCCCCACATGTCGGCGAGCATGTTGACGATGGCGCCGCCGTGCTTGCTCATGGACTGGTTGAACACTTCCCGGGCCATCAGGAATCCGCCCAGCAGATTGGTGCGCATAACGGTTTCGAAACCCTTCTGGTTGATCGAGGCCAGGGGCGACGGGTACTGGCCGCCAGCGTTGTTGACCAGGCCGTGAATCGGGCCGTATTTGCGGATGAATTCGCTGACAAGGTGCGTGACCGCTTCTTCCTCACGGATATCGCAGGTGCCCCAGTCAGCCTTGCCGCCATCTTCGGTAATCTCGGCAGCGACATTTTTCAACTTGTCGGCCTTGCGCCCGACCAGCAGCACATGCGCACCGAGGGCCGCCAGTTCGTGAGCCGTGCAGCGGCCAATGCCACTGCCGCCACCGGTGACGATGATGGTCTGGCCGGCAAACAGATCGGCTTTGAAAATCGAATCGTAAGCCATGGCGGCAATCCTCTAGTTGACCTGGTCGGCGATGCGCTGTGGCACCGGAATCTGGATCTCCAGCAATTGCTGGGCGAAGGCCTTGCCCTGCGGATCGATCCGCAGGCTGGCCACGCCTCCACCCCCCAAAGCGTTTTCCAGGAGGAAATTCAGGCTGTGGCTGGCGGGTAAATACCAACGCTCGACACGCCCGTGGATCGGGTCGAGGACATGGCTCATCCAGTCGACGATCACGGCCGGGGTCAGGGCTTCGGCGATCCACGGCAGGTACTGCGGGTCGCGGGCCATGACGCCGATATTGCTGTGATTGCCCTTGTCACCGGAGCGGGCCACCGCGAGCTTGACCAGGGCGACGCTGGCATCGGCAGGTCCCGTGGGGCGGGGTGGCTCAATCGGCACGGGCAAGTCGGCGCTGTCGAGCACATCGAGGGCGGGCAGGGCGCACGAGTGGCGCTGGCCCATGAGATCAATTTCCAGCGTGCAGGCAGTTTTGTCGATCAGGAACGAAAACAAGCGGATCAGCGGATACACCGTCGGCCGGCCGCCGACGATCCCGGTCAGCCCCGGCGCCATGCCGGTGGCGGCCTGGGCGATTTCCCGGGAGAACAGGATCAATGCCTGCTTGTTCGGATGGCGCACCGCGAGCTTGATCACTACTTCGCGGCTGTCCTGGCGCTGCCCGTGGGGGCCGTACGTGGCTTCGCTGCCAAGCAGTTCAATGTTCACCTCGCTGTAGGGCGCCCAGCCGCGCTGGCTGAACATCTGTGAGGTCTTGTTGATGATCGCTTCGCTGACCCTGTGGCCCTTGGCGACCGCATCGATCCCGGCGATCAGGCAACTGGCGGTGCAACGGAAACCGTCCGGGTACGTGGCGCTGACCTTGTACTGAGCGGTGGGCGGCAAGCCTTTTGCGCCGTGCACCCGGACCGCGTTCCTGCCTTGCTGCACAAGTTTGACCTGGGTGAAATCACAGACCACGTCGGGCAGCAGGTAGGCCCGCGGATCACCGATTTCGTAGAGCATCTGTTCGCCCACGGTCAAGGGTGTGACCAGGCCGCCGGTGCCTTCGGGTTTGCTGACGATGAACTGGCTGTCGGCGCTGACTTCGACGATGGGAAAACCGATGTGCTCGTAATCGGGCACATCGCGCCAGTCGGTGAAGTTGCCGCCGGTGCATTGCGCGCCACACTCGATGATGTGCCCGGCCAGCGCCGCCTGGGCCAGTTTGTCGTAGTCGTGCCACGACCAGCCGAACTCGTGCACCAGCGCGCCGCTGACCACGGCGCTGTCGACCACGCGTCCGGTGATCACGATGTCCGCACCCAGGCGCAGGGCTTCGACGATGCCCGGCGCCCCCAGGTAGGCGTTGGTCGAGACACACATCGGCGGCAGGGGGGCGGCGCTGAACATTTCGTGAATGCCAAGGCTGCCCAGTTGTTTGATCTGCGGTTGCAAGTCATCGCCCAACAAGACAGCGATCTTCAGCGCGACGCCGGCCTTGTCGCAGGCGGCCTGCAGGGCGGCTGCACAGGCTTGAGGGTTGACCCCGCCGGCATTGCTGATGACGCGGATCTTTTGTTCGGCCAGTTGCGAGAGCAGAGGAGCGAGCACTTCGATGAAGTCGCTGGCGTACCCGGCCTGGGGATCTTTCATCCGTGCGCCGGCCATGATCGACAGGGTGATTTCAGCCAGGTAATCGAAGACCAGGTAGTCCAGGCGCCCGCCTTCGACCAGTTGCGCGGCGGCGGTCGAGGTGTCGCCCCAGAAGGCGCTGGCGCAACCGATGCGAATTGTTCTTGGCGCAGTCAACTCCATAACCACCTCCGGCAACAGTGCCTTGAGACTACCAAGCAAGCGCTTGGTTTGTAAACGGCTGAACTATCTTCTGCCCGAGCGCTTGCTTGGTCGTCGCCAGTTGCTTAAATTGCCAGCGCAACCCAATGTTTTCGCGGGGAGCGCGGCATTGGACTGATCGACTGTAGGAGAGAACGGGTGGATGAGCAAAAAGCCTTGAGCGTCATGCGCGAGTTGGTCGACAGCGGACAATTGACCGACCCGGACAGCGCCCGGGGCAAGTTGCTGCAAGTGGCGGCCCACCTGTTTCGCAACAAGGGCTATGAACGCACTACCGTGCGCGACCTGGCCGGTGCCGTGGGCATCCAGTCGGGAAGTATTTTTCATCACTTCAAGAGCAAGGACGATATCCTGCGGGCGGTGATGGAGGAGACCATTCTGTATAACACCGCGCTGATGCGTGCGGCCATCGCCGAGGCCGGCGACGTGCGCGAGCAGGTGCTGGCGCTGATCCGCTGCGAATTGCAGTCCATCATGGGCGGCAGTGGTGAGGCGATGGCGGTGCTGGTCTACGAATGGCGTTCACTGTCCGATGAGGGGCAGGCCAGGGTACTGGCGTTGCGCGATATCTATGAAGACATCTGGCTGCAGGTGCTGGGTGAAGCCAAGAGCGCCGGTTTTATCCGCGGCGATGTGTTTATCACCCGGCGTTTCCTGACTGGAGCGTTGTCCTGGACCACCACCTGGTTTCGTGCCGATGGCAACATGAACCTGGATCAACTGGCCGAGGAGGCCTTGATTCTGGTGCTGGCGGGTAAATAGTGCGTGAGTGCGGGTCGGCAGGAAACTGGCTAAGTGGTCGAAACCGCCTAGCTTCAATGCATTGATGCAGTTTCGGGGAGTGGGTTGTTTTGATGTCTTCGCCAATACGGACGGCTTCGCGACTTTTACTGGCAATACTCGCGTCGTTATCAGTCATGCCGACCCAGGCCGCACAGCTGGTGCGCATCGGTGCCGCACACTTTCCTCCCTATACGGTGCGCCCGGAGTCTGGTGCCGACACCGGCCTGTTGCCGCAATTGGTCGCGGCCCTCAACAACCTGCAAAGCGACTACCGGTTCGTGTTGGTACCTACCTCCATTCCCCGCCGCTTTGGCGACTTCAAGCAAGGCCGGGTGGACATGGCGATCTTCGAAAATCCCGACTGGGGCTGGCGGGACATCCCCCACACCAGCGTCGACATGGGCCTGGAAGACGCCGAAATCTTCGTTGCGCAACGCTTGCCTCAGCGCCAGCAAAGTTACTTCAGCGAGCTCGCCGGCAAGCGCCTGGCATTGTTCAGCGGGTATCACTACGAATTCGCCCACTTCAATGCCGATCCCAAGTACCTCGCCACTCACCACAACGCCACCTTGACCTATTCCCATGACAGCAACCTGCTGATGGTGCTGCGTGGCCGCGCCGATGTCGCCCTGGTCACACGGTCCTACCTGAGCGACTACTTTCTGCGCAACGAGAAAGTCGCCAATGAGTTACTGGTATCCGAGCGCGTCGACCAGATCTATCACCACTACGCCATTCTCCGCCCGACCGCGCCGATCAGCGGCGAAACCTTCGGCAGGTTGCTGCAAGGGTTGCGCGATAATGGCCAGATGCTGAAGATTTTCGATCCGTACAAAATCGCGGTGGTGCCGGTGCCTGGCAACTGATGCACATACAGGTTTACCGCTTGTCGCTCCAATGTGTTTTGCAGTGAAAACCTGTCAACTTTGACAGTAGCCAATAACGATTGCCAAGGGTTTAGATAGCGTAATCATCTATTCCGTCGAAAGGTAATCTGTCATGGCTAAAGAGGTTGTCAAAGACGCAGCTCAACACGTCCTGCCTGTTGCGGAACATCCAATTCCGACTGTCGAGTTTGCGACGGCCAATAACACGCTGGATCCGATTTTTGCGAGGCGGGGCGTCATCGTCACCATTGCGTTTGCCAGTATGACGTCTGCTTACCAGATTCAGTTGCATTGGGACGGCCCCGAAGGCCCGGGGCGACCCTCGATCCCGGTCAAGGATGGCAGTGACGACCGCTCTATCCAGATTAACGTCGCTGCTGAAGTAATCGGTGCCTGTATCGGTAAGACCGTCGAAGTTTGGTACACCGCCACCCTCAATGGCCGAACTGAACCGTCTATCAAACTTGAATTGACGGTTGAGACACTTAAACCTGAATTTTTACCGGCATCCACGTTTCTCGATGTGGATACATCCCAGGGTGCGCGCTGGCTGGACATGCGCAAGTTCGAAGGCAATGCCCGGGTTGCCCTGGAACGTTGGAACTTTATCGCAGAGGGGCAGCGACTGTGGATTCTGGCGATAGGTAACGAACACCATGTCGGCAACTTCCGGTTCGAATGGGTGTTGGAAAACCACCTTGTGACGAAATGGGAAGCCCAGGGCGGCTTTGTCTTTATGGAGCACTTGTGTCGTGACTGGCTGGCAGGGTGTGAAGACTATTCCTCGGTAACCTTGTGCGCGGCTGTCACTTTCGACGGCGCGCCCGGAACCGCACCGGCAGATCCAACGGTTTCCTGGCTACCGGCAAATGCTCATGAGCTGAGTCGTAGTACTGAAAACCTGCGGTTGGGTGAGCCGGACCTCAAACTGCTGATGCCGAGGGTACTGGAGGCCACCGAGTGCGCGGCCGACGAATGTCTGCTCAATCCGATTAACGCTACAAAGGGCACGACAATACGCGTGGCCTATAACGGAATGCGCGATACCGATCGGGTGTGCGCTTTTTTCGAAGGAGCGCCCGGTGCCGGGACTCCATCGCTGGCCTGTGTAAGCGGAACAACAAACGGCTTTGTCGATATCCCGGTGCCGGCTTCAGCCATCAGCGCCAACTTTTGCGGCCAGGTTCGAGTGCGTTATACGGTCCAGCGCGATAGGCAGTGGCCTTCTCCGGTGCTGACACTGAAGGTGCTCAAGCTCACCGGTTTGTCTACACCAGAGGTGAGACAGGCTACGGCACGGGTGTTGGACCTCAATACGTTCAATGGCGATGCCGATGTGATGATGGAATCATGGTCTTTTATCGCAGAAGGCCAGCCGACTTGGCTATGGGGGACAGGCAAGTCGGAGGATGGCACACCTTACAGCTTCGATGTGCTGATGGGGGACGCGCTGCCGGCGTGGGAGGGCGAAATAGCCGTCCGTGACTTGTTGCCGAGGCATGAGATAGAGAAACTGGCAGATTGTACCGGGCTTCAGCTGCATTTCGCGGTGAACTTCAATGGCCTGATCGATCACCCCAGTGCAGTGAAATTTCCGTCTTTGGCCTTGTCCCTTCATCAGCAAGATCTGCACCTGATCGCCCCGACAGTACGTCAGGCGGTTGGCGAGCTGCTCAATCCGGAAAACGCCAAGGAAGGCCTTACTGTGCGGGTGGCTTACGACCGTATCAGCCCTCGTCATACGATCCAGCCATACTGGGTACGCCCGGACGGTTACTCACTGCCGATCGAGGCCAAACCAGGCAATAGCATCGCGGGGTATGTGGACTTCGAGGTGCCTTTCAACGAGGTGATTGCCTGCATCGGCAAGACGGTGACCCTTCGTTATGACGTGACCAGCCCGTGCAAGCAGGCGACATCTCCAGACTTCAACCTGCAAATCAGCGTTCCTAAACATTGGCCGATACCGCAAGTGCTTCAGGCCACCAACGATATTCTGGACCTGCGCAACTTTGACGACGATGGCACGGTTCTGGTCGAACCCTGGAATCCCTGGATGGTTGAGGGCCAGCGGGTATGGCTCAGCTGTGCCGGTACTGACAAGGATGGCAATTGTGTTGTGCTTGATCTGATGGTTGGCGAGTTGGTGTCGGAACCGAATCTGGATGATGGCTTGATCCGGGATTTACCTCGAAAATGGCTTCAATCACTGAAGGACTTCAGCACATTCAGCCTGATCTGCAAAGTAACGCTGGATGGAAGTGAGAGTACCGACAAGGCAGTTGTACTTACACCGCGGGAGTTGACGATACGATTTGCGTTCGATGATCTCACTACGTTTGATGACGGCAACTGGAAAGATTGGGAGCGTGGTGTGGATATGCGTCCTCAGGATCTGATTTTGCAAGCGACGGGAGGGACGGGGCATCTGGTTTCCGACTCTGCTAACAAACCTGTCGGTGTGTTAATGACAAAGTACTTCGACAACTTGCAACCGCACGTCACGTATGAATTCAGTTTGTCGGTTCGACGGAGGAATTTTTTGGCCCCCGTCCCTAGCTTGTCGCTTCGCGCGGGTTCAATGGCTGTGACTGAACATACGTTCTTTCCACATATGAGCTGGAAACCTCTTTCTGGAACCTTTGTGGCCACGCAACCTCGCATGCAACTTTGGGTAGAAAGCCATAGCTTTTCATATGATGGAAACGATTTTGATATCGATGATGTGCGTTTGAGAGAACTGTAATTTTGTTGTTCCTCTCGCAGGTGCTTCACTCCAGGTATTTGCAATCGCTGCATGTATCGACCATTGGTGTTGCACAGTTATCTGTCGTGCACGCTTAAATTTTCATCCTTGGCTCGCGTTACATCGTTTAACTGTCGACGATTACCGTGAGCCTTTCCCATGCCCAATCCGAAAGACCTGACTGTCCTGCAATTACCAACGGGCAGCAGTCTAGTAGCCGATGAAACCGAAAACCGGCTGAGCCTCAGCCTCGAAAGCCAGGCGCTGATAAATCTGCGCCTGACCCGCGACACCGAGCTGCGGCTGCAAGTGGAGGAACGCTTCGGTCTTTCTGGCAGCCAGGCTTTCTGGGCTGCCGGTTATTGGTTGTTCGCTCGCGACCCGGCCTGCCAGCGTCTGATCTGGCAACTCGATGAAACGCCGACCGAAGCCCTGCTCAGCGGCTTGCTGGTTCCTGCCGATACGGCTGGCTGCTATCGTTGCGAACGCACCCTGTTCTGGCAGTTGCCACAGCCGTGGTTGGGCGATTCGCTGACGGGCTGTTATCCACAGCAGATGGTCATCAGCGGCGGCAAGCGTCACCCACTGCGCCCACCGAAGCCGCAAGGCGAGGTTTATCGGCGTTTCGATTCCAGGCTGGGGGCGTGGATTTCCTTGCGCACAGTGGATATCGACGAGGATCTTGTGCGATTCAATCGCTGGCAGAACAGCCCTCGGGTCGCGAGTTTCTGGCAAGAGCAGGGCAGTCTCGAAGAGCATCGCGAGTACCTGGGCAAACGCCAGGACGATCCCCATACCCTGACGTTGATCGGTTGTTTCGACGATCAACCCTTTGCCTATTTCGAAGCCTATTGGGCCAAGGAAGATCGTATCGCACCCTTCTATGACGCGGATGATTACGACCGTGGCATCCACATGCTGGTGGGCGAAGAAAGTCACCGGGGTCCGCACAAGGTGGCGAGCTGGCTGTCGGCGCTGGTGCATTACCTGTTTCTCGACGATCCACGGACTCGTCGCGTGGTCGCCGAGCCCCGTGCCGACAACGCGAAGATGATTGGGCACCTGCAGCGACAGGGGTTTTATTGCGAGAAGGAATTCGACTTTCCACACAAGCGCGCAGCACTGATGGCGCTGGGGCGCGAGCGTTTTTTTGAGCGCTGCTCGTTGACATGAACCGCAGGAAAATCGTCCGAATGCCTCACAGGTCTCGGACGATTTCGCAGCTAGCGGTCCTGCGCTTCCTTGGCGTCCATTTCCGCATTGCGTTCGGCGACGCGTTTGCGCTGTTCATCGGTCAGCTCAACCTTGTGGGCGGTGTCGCGCAACATCATTAAACCGCCAACGATAGAGCCAATGGCAACCACCAGAATCAACCAGGCATACCAGGGCATACGACCTCCTTGAAAGCCGGTCGGCGGGCGAGGGTTTCGCCTGTCGAACGTGCATACCACTTTGAGCGATTGGATTTCGCAGTGGTTCCATTGTATGCCTGTTCTGTTTCGTTCACCCCTGTGTCATCTGCAATGCCCCTTCGCGTGCAGGCTCGCTCCCACAGGGGTATGCGTTTTCCCAAGCACTGCTAAACAGTGTGGGAGCGGGCTTGCTCGCGAAGAGGCCCGTCAAGACAACGCAGTAACAGAGCCCTAAACCCACTCTTTACGCTTTCTTTATACCCCGCCGCACCCCTCGGTCTCGTTCCTTTACAGCCTCCCTGCCGACAATACCTCCACACGCGGCAATACGCCGTAACACGGAGAACTTCCATGAGCGTTCTGGACGGAGTGTCACTGCTGCTGGCAGTGGGACTGTTCATTTATCTGTTGGTTGCGCTGTTGCGCGCGGACCGCAACTAGGAGCGGCTATGCACAGTTATGACTATTGGCTGATCCTGGCGTTTTTCGCCCTGGTACTGGTCCCCGCACCGTTTCTCGGGCGTTTCTACTACAAGGTCATGGAAGGCCAGCGCACCTGGCTGACGCCGATCCTTGGTCCACTCGAACGTGGTTGTTATCGCCTGTCTGGCGTCGATCCCCAGGCCGAGCAGAGCTGGCAGAAGTACACCCTGGCCTTGCTCGCCTTCAACCTGGCGGGTTTTGTACTGTTGTTCGCGATCCTGCTGTTCCAGGACCACTTGCCGCTGAACCCGCAAAACCTGCCGGGCCAGGAATGGACGCAAGCGTTCAATACCGCAGTCAGCTTCATGACCAATACCAACTGGCAGTCCTACAGCGGCGAAGCGACCTTGAGCTACCTGAGCCAGATGGTCGGCCTCACCGTGCAGAACTTTGTCAGCGCCGCCACCGGTCTTGCAGTCCTGGTTGCGCTGTGCCGCGGCATCGGTCGCAAATCCACTGCATCGCTGGGCAACTTCTGGGTCGACATGACTCGCGCCACCCTGTACGGCCTGTTGCCGCTGTGCCTGCTGCTGGCGCTGTACCTGGTCTGGCAGGGCGTGCCGCAAACCTTCGCGCAATATGTGAATGCCGTGACCGTGCAGGGCATTGATCAAGTGATCCCGCTGGGGCCGGCCGCCAGCCAGATTGCGATCAAGCAACTGGGCACTAATGGCGGTGGCTTCTTTGGCGTCAACTCGGCGCATCCGTTCGAGAACCCGACGGCCTGGAGCAACCTGTTCGAAGTCGCGTCGATCATCCTGATCCCGGTGGCGCTGGTGTTCACCTTCGGCCATTACGTGAAAGACCTGCGTCAGAGCCGCGCGATCATCGCGTGCATGCTGGCGCTGTTCTTGATCGGTGGCGCGACGTCGCTGTGGGCTGAATACCAACCCAATCCGACCCTGGCCAACGTCGCCGTCGAACAGACCGCTCCGCTGGAGGGCAAGGAGGCGCGTTTCGGTACCACCGCCACGGTGCTGTGGTCGGTGACCACCACGGCGGCATCGAACGGTTCGGTCAATGGCATGCATGACAGTCTCAACCCGCTCAGCGGCATGGTCGCGCTGGTCAACATGATGGTCGGCGAAGTGATCTTCGGCGGCGTCGGCGCGGGGCTCTATGGCATGTTGCTCAACGTGCTGATCGCGGTGTTCCTTGCCGGCCTGATGATCGGCCGGACGCCGGAATACCTCGGCAAGAAACTGCAAGCCCGAGAGGTGCAGCTATTGGTGCTGACCTTGCTGGTCATGCCGATCGGCGTGCTGGTCCTCGGTGCCATTGCCGCCAGCCTGCCAGGGCCTGTGGCCTCGGTGAGCAACCCCGGCGCCCATGGTTTCAGTCAGTTGCTCTACGCCTACACCTCGGCCAGTGCCAACAACGGTTCGGCATTTGGCGGCTTCGGCGCCAATACGCCGTACCACAACCTGATGCTGGGCCTTGGCATGTTGATCGGTCGCTTCGGCTACATCCTGCCGGTGCTGGCCCTGGCCGGCAGCCTGGCGATGAAGAAGACCGCGCCGATTGGCCAGAACAGCTTCCCGACCCACGGCCCGCTGTTCGTGACCTTGCTGACCGTGACCATTTTGCTGGTGGGTGGCTTGACCTTCCTGCCGACGCTGGCGTTGGGCCCGATTGCTGAACATTTAAGCCTGGGCTTCTAAGGAGCAGATGATGAATATGCCCGCAATCAAACCGGTCGCTGCCAAGGCCCCGGAACAAGCAAGAACCGCGATCTCGGCCCTCTGGCGCCCAGCGCTGGTACAAGCTTTCGTCAAGCTCGATCCGCGACAATTGCAGCGTGCGCCGGTGATGCTGGTGGTCGAACTGACGGCGATCCTGACCACCGTGCTGTGCTTCATTCCCGACACGGCGGTGCCGACCTTCGTCGCCGCACAGATTGCCCTGTGGCTGTGGTTTACCGTGCTGTTCGCCAACTTCGCCGAGGCCCTGGCCGAAGGTCGTGGCAAGGCCCGCGCCGACAGCCTCAAGGCGGGTAGCGAAGGCTTGAGCGCCCGGCGCAGAACCAGCAACGGCAGCTTTCAAGTGGTGCCGGCCGCCAGCCTGCGCAAAGGCGATGTGGTGCGCGTCGAAGCGGGGGAGATGATCCCCGGTGACGGTGAGGTGATTGAAGGGATTGCTGCCGTCAACGAAGCGGCCATCACCGGTGAATCCGCTCCGGTGATTCGTGAATCCGGCGGCGACCGCTCGGCGGTGACCGGCAATACCCGGCTGGTGTCTGACTGGCTGTTGGTGAAGATCACCGCCAACCCCGGCGAGTCGACACTGGATCGCATGATCGCCCTGGTCGAAGGCGCCAAGCGCCAGAAAACCCCGAACGAAGTGGCGCTGGACATCCTGTTGATCGGCCTGACCCTGATCTTCCTGCTGGTGGTCGTGACTCTTCAACCGTTCGCCCACTTTGCCAATGGCAGCCTGCCGCTGGTGTTCCTGGTGGCGTTATTGGTCACGCTGATCCCGACCACCATTGGCGGTTTGTTGTCGGCCATCGGTATCGCCGGCATGGACCGCCTGGTGCGCCTGAACGTGATCGCCAAGTCCGGTCGCGCGGTGGAAGCGGCGGGGGACGTGCACGTCCTGCTGCTGGACAAGACCGGCACCATCACCTTCGGTAACCGTCGTTGCGCCGCCGTTGTTCCCGCTCCAGGCGTGACGGCCAGCGAACTGGCCGAGGGTGCCTTGTTGGCCTCTCTGGCCGATGACACGGCGGAAGGTAAATCCATCGTCGAATACCTGCGTGGCACGCAACCGCAAACGGAGCCGGCCGCCGAATTGCTGACGGCTGTACCGTTCAGCGCCGAAACCCGGCTGTCAGGTGTCGACTATCAGGGCCGCGTGTATCGCAAGGGCGCAGTGGATTCCCTGCTGGCGTTCGTCGGCTTGAAGCGAGCCGACCTGGCCGCGCCGTTGTCCCGGGAAATCGACAGGATTGCCCAGAGTGGCGGCACGCCGCTGCTGGTCTGCGCCGACGGCAAACTGCTCGGTGCGATCCACCTCAAGGACGTGGTCAAGCCCGGCATCCGCGAGCGTTTTGCCGAGCTGCGCAAGCTGGGGATCCGCACGGTCATGGTGACCGGCGACAACCCATTGACCGCTGCCGCGATCGCCGCCGAAGCGGGTGTTGACGACGTGCTGGCCGAAGCCACGCCGGAGAAAAAACTGGCGCGCATCCGGCACGAGCAGAACGACGGTCGCCTGGTTGCCATGTGCGGCGACGGCGCCAATGACGCCCCGGCCCTGGCCCAGGCGGACGTCGGCATGGCGATGAATGACGGCACGCAGGCGGCACGTGAAGCGGCCAACATGGTTGACCTCGACAGTGACCCGACCAAGCTGCTGGACGTGGTGCAGATCGGCAAGGAACTGTTGGTGACCCGCGGCGCGCTGACGACCTTTTCCATTGCCAACGACGTGGCCAAGTATTTCGCCATCCTGCCGGCGCTGTTTGCCGCGATCTACCCGCAACTGGGCGTGTTGAACGTCATGCAGCTGCACAGCCCGCAGAGCGCGATTCTCTCGGCGATCGTGTTCAACGCCCTGATCATCGTGGTGCTGATTCCCTTGGCTTTACGCGGTGTGCGCGTGCAGGCGGCGAGCGCGGCGGCGTTGCTGCGACGCAATCTGCTGATCTATGGCCTGGGCGGGATTGTGGTGCCGTTCGTGGGCATCAAGGCGATCGACATGCTGTTGACGGCGTTGCATCTGGTTTGACCGTGTGTCAGGCGTACCGCCTTCGCGAACAGGCTCGCTCCCACAAAGGCACCTCGTTTCCTTGTGGGAGCGAGCCTGCTCGCGAAAAAGACGACACGTTGTACCTGACTGAACGCGGTACTTGTTCACCGAATTCGAGGAGTTTGAAATGTCCACAATGATACGCCCGGCCCTGAGCCTGCTGGTTTTGATGACCCTTATCACCGGTGTCGCCTATCCCCTGGTGGTCACCGGCGTGGCCCAGGTCGCCTTCCCGGATCAGGCCAATGGCAGCCTGATGCGCGATGCCGACGGCAAGGTTCGCGGCTCATCGCTGATTGCCCAGGATTTCGTCGGCGACGCCTGGTTCCACCCGCGGCCATCGGTGGGTGCCTTTGCCACCGTATCGAGCAGCGCCAGCAACCTGTCGCCAAGCAACCCGGCCCTGGCCACTCGGGTGATCGACGACGCCAACAAGCTGCTGGTGCCAGGGCAGGGGCCGGTGCCGCTGGCGCTGGTCACCACCTCTGGCAGCGGTCTCGATCCGCACTTGCCACCGGCCGCGATTGCCTATCAACTGGCGCGTGTTGCGGCGGCGCGCAACCTGCCGGTTGCGTCGCTCCAGCAACTGCTGGACGCCCACACCGAACAGCCATTGGTAGGCCCAGCGGTCGTGAATGTGCTTGAGTTGAACCTGGCGCTGGAAAAACTGTAGTCGGCGGTGACGCCATTCGCGAGCAGGCTCGCTCCCACAGGAGAATGCATTCCAAATGTGGGAGCGAGCCTGCTCGCGAAGACGGCCTCCCAGGCACCACATGAATACCTGAATAAAGAGAACTGAAAGCATGAGCGACTCCGGCCGCGCCGACGCGCTATTAGCAAACCTGCCCCGTGATGGCCGTGGCCGGCTCAAGGTATTCCTCGGCGCCGCCCCCGGCGTCGGCAAGACCTACGCCATGTTGCAAGCGGCCCACACCCAATTGCGCCAAGGCGTGAAAGTCATTGCCGGAGTGGTCGAAACCCACGGCCGTTTCGAGACCGAAGCGTTGCTCAGCGGATTGCCGCAAATGCCATTGGTGCGCTCGTTATACCGTGGCGTTGAGCTCGAGGAGATGGACCTCGACGGTCTGCTTGCAGCCAAGCCCAGGCTGGTGCTGGTGGATGAACTGGCCCACACCAACGCCCCCGGCAGCCGTCACGAAAAACGCTGGCAGGACATCCAGGAACTGCTCGCCGCTGGCATCGACGTGTACACCACGGTCAACGTCCAGCACCTGGAAAGCCTGAATGACCAAGTGCGTGGTATCACGGGCGTGCAGGTGCGCGAAACCCTGCCCGACTGGGTATTGCAGGAAGCGTACGAACTGCTGCTGATCGATTTGCCACCGCGCGAATTGCTCGAGCGTTTGCGCGACGGCAAGGTCTACGTGCCCGAGCAGGCGAGGGCCGCCATCGATGCGTATTTCTCCCAAACCAACCTCACGGCGCTGCGTGAGCTGGCCATGCAAACCGCGGCGGCCCAGGTCGATAACGACCTGACCCAGGGCTATCGCCAGATGGGGCAAGCGGCGCCGACGGTGCGCGGTCGCTTGTTGGTCGGCGTCGATGGCGATGCCCAGGCCGAGCGCCTGGTGCGTCACGCCAGCCGCGTCGCCCAGCGTCGGCATCTGCCGTGGAGCCTGGTGCATGTGGATAATGGCCGCGTGCGTGACGAGCAGTCGCGGCTGCGTCTGCAAAGTGCGCAGCAACTGGCCGAACGCCTGGGCGGTGAAGTAGTGCTGCTGCGGGCCGGCGAGGTCGCCAAAACCCTGATCCAGCACGCCGCTGAACGCCGCGCCAGCCTGGTGCTGGTCGGCCAGTCGCGGCCGCGCCTGCGTCGTCGATTGTTCGGAGGCGGCCTGGCGGCGCGACTGCTGCGTAATGCCCGTGGGCTGGAAATCAACGTGCTCGACACCGAGCAGCAACAGCATCAACCAAGGCAGCGTTCGATGCAGGCACCGGTATGGTTCGACTACGCCCTGGCCGTGGTCGCGACGCTGTTGGCCACCGCCTTGGCCTGGGCAGTGGCCAGTGTGCTGCCGTTGCCGAACATCTCGCTGGTGTTTCTCGCCGCGGTGTTGCTGGTAGCGGTGCGCAGCAGTCTTGGCCCGGCCCTGGCCTGTGCGGCGTTGTCGTTCCTGACCTACGATTTTTTGTTCATTCCGCCGAATTTTTCCTTCAGCATCCAGCGCGAAGAAGACGTGCTGACCTTGCTGTTTTTCCTGCTGATGGCGGCGCTCACCGGCAACCTTGCTGCACGCCAGCGCCGGCAATTGCAGGCCCTGCGTGATACCCAGGAAGAGACCAGCGAACTGCTCGATCTGTCGCGCAAACTCACCGCTGCCACCGATCGTCAGGCCGTGGTCAACGCGGCGGCCCAGCACCTCAGCGGCTGGAGCGACCTGCAACTGTGCCTGCTCAATCGCGACGGCCAGAGCGGCTGGAAAGTCGAGATCGGTGGCCCGCTGGAGTTCACCGAAGCCGAACGCGCCGCCGCCGATTGGGCGTGGCAGCACGACCAGCCGGCGGGCGCGGGCACCGGGACCTTGCCGTTCGGTCGTTGGTGGTGGTGGCCATTGTCAGTGGAGGAGGGGCCGCTGGCGCTGCTCGGTGTGTGTGCCAAAGAAGGCCAGGCCTTGAGCGGCCAGCGTCGGCGTTTGTTGACCGCGTTGAGCCAGCCGTTGGCCCAGGCGCTGGCCCGAGCACAACTGGCCGATGACCTGGAAGCCGCGCGGCTGCACGGCGAAACCGAACAATTGCGCAGTGCCTTGCTGGCCTCGGTGTCTCATGATTTGCGTACCCCGCTGACCTCCATGCGCGGCAGTATCGATAGTCTGCTGGCCCTCGGTGAGGCCATTCCCCTGGAGGATCGCCGTGAGTTGCTGGAAGGCACCCGCGACGAAGCCGAACGCCTCGATCGCTACATTCAAAACCTGCTGGACATGACCCGCCTCGGTCACGGGGCATTGAAGCTGGCACGGGACTGGGTATCGCCGGCAGACATTGTCGGCAGTGCGCTCAATCGCCTTCGCGCGGTATTGGCCCCGTTGCAGGTCACCACCGAAGTGCCGGCGCAACTGCCGCTGTTATTCGTCCACGCGGCGCTGATCGAGCAGGCCCTGGTCAACGTGATGGAAAACGCTGCGCGTTTCTCGCCGTCCCACGGGCGCCTGCACGTGCGCGCGGGGGCCGATGACACGGAGCTGTTTTTCTCGGTAAGCGACGAAGGGCCGGGGATTCCAGAAGCGGAGCGGGAGAAGATTTTCGACATGTTCTACACCGCCGCTCGCGGCGACCGTGGTGGGCAGGGCACGGGGCTGGGGTTGGCGATCTGTCAGGGCATGGTCGGTGCCCATGGCGGGCGGATCAGCGTGGCCGACGGTATTGAAGGGCGCGGCACCTGCATCACCTTGCACTTGCCTTTGCAGGCGCAGCCGGGTTTTGAGAGTGAAGCCTGATCGTGCTTGCGTTACTCTCTTGCCACTACTTTGTGTTGATGTGAATCCATGAACCAGACCGCGACCATCCTGGTCATCGATGACGAACCGCAAATCCGTAAATTCCTGCGCATCAGCCTCGCTTCACAGGGCTACAAGGTGCTGGAGGCCGGTACCGGCACCGAAGGCCTGGCGCAAGCGGCGTTGAACAAACCGGACTTGCTGGTGCTCGACCTCGGCCTGCCGGACATGGACGGCCAGCAGGTACTGCGTGAGTTTCGCGAGTGGTCGACAGTGCCGGTGCTGGTGCTCTCGGTGCGTGCCGGTGAAGGGCAGAAAGTCGAGGCGCTGGATGGCGGTGCCAATGACTACGTGACCAAGCCCTTTGGCATCCAGGAATTCCTGGCGCGAATTCGAGCGCTATTACGCCAGGCGCCGGTGGGCGAGGCCCAGCAAGCGGCACTGGCCTTCGGCCCGCTGACGGTGGACCTGGCCTATCGGCGGGTATTGCTCGATGGTAGCGAAGTCGCGCTGACCCGCAAGGAATACGCAGTGCTGGCGCAACTGGCACGGCATCCCGGACGAGTCATCACCCAGCAACAACTGCTCAAGGACATCTGGGGGCCGACCCATACTGAAGACACGCATTACTTGCGGATCGTGGTGGGGCACCTGCGCCAGAAACTGGCGGACGACCCGATGCAACCGCGGTTCATCGTGACCGAGGCGGGGGTGGGGTATCGGTTACTCGATTCATGATCGTTCCCACGCTCTGCGTGGGAACGCCGTCATGGACGCTCCGCGTCCGCTATTGAGTTCGTGACGCGGAGCGTCACAGGATGCATTCCCACGCAGAGCGTGGGAACGATCGTTGTTTCAGGAATCTCGCTCACTCTCATACCGATCCAGCGTATCGCGCGCAATCTCGCGTCCCAGCGCGATCAACTCCGGCGCCTTGTAGAACTCGAAAAACCGGCACACCCGCTTCGGCACGTTGATCAGGATGTCCGGCGGATACCCGGCAATCTTGTATTGCGCCAAGGAGGTCTGCATGACCTCGAAACTCTGGTTGATCAAATCCAGCAGGGACGCCGGCCCCACGTTGTCGATGATGAACGACCCGGTGGCGGACTTCGGCGCACCGTCCCGTTCAGGCGCGGCCGCGGGTTGCTGGGCTTCAGGTTCGGCCGACTCGACCCAGGGGTTGATCTCTGCCGCTTCGGCCATCAACGCTTCCTTCTCCAGCAGCAGCAATTGTTCGGCCTGCTTGCGCCGGAACGGCAACTTCGAGCCCAGGGAACTGATCAGGCTGTCAAAGCGGGTCTTGAAGGCAGCTGGGCGCTGGATCACCGGTAACTGGTAGTGACGCTGGTTGGTGGAGTTGAGGTTGACCGCGATGATCAGATCGCAATGGCTCGACACCACCGGCACGATCGGCAAGGGGTTGAGGATACCGCCATCGACCAGCATGCGATTGCCCTGCATCACCGGGGTAAACAGACTGGGAATCGCCGCCGAGGCACGCATGGCCTGGTGCAGGCAGCCCTCCTGGAACCAGATTTCCTGCTGGTTGGTCAGGTCGGTGGCCACTGCGGTATAGGGGATGCGCAGGTCTTCGATATTGATTTCGCCAACGATCTTGCGGATTTGCCCGAAGACCTTTTCCCCGCGGATGGCCCCGAGGCGAAAACTGACGTCCACCAGGCGCAGTACGTCGAGGTAATCCAGGCTCTCGATCCAGTCCCGATAATCATCGAGTTTGCCAGCGGCGTAGATCCCGCCAACCACCGCGCCCATGGAGCAACCGGCGACACAGGCGATATCGTAGCCTCGCCGTTCAATTTCCTGGATGACGCCTATATGGGCATAGCCCCGGGCTCCACCCGAGCCCAACACCAGTGCGACACGCTTTTTCATTGATCGCCCTCGTTTGAATCGTTCAACAATGCACCCAACGAGGGGGGCGCTTCAATCGACAGGTCGTTCGGCCGCGTGAATGGGTCGTTTTTTCGACACTCCATGGCGGCGGATGGGTATTCTCTCCCCGTTGGGTTAACGTTGCCGACGGACGGCACTTTTTGTCCGCCAGACCGTCCTACCTGCATGACTGTTTACCTATTTTAGAGGTGTAAGAAATGAAAGCCTGGATCTGTGTGCCACTGATTGCCCTGGCGCTGGCCGGTTGTGCCGGCAAAACCGCTTATCGCGACAGCTGCGGCAGCCAGCTCGATGCCGCCTGGCGTGAGTTGGACCTGGCAAAGGCCGAAGGTTTCGCCGGAACCGTCAGCTACTCCAAGGCTTTATCGCTGCTGACCGCAGCCAAGACCCAGCAACAATTCGAAGGCTTCGAGGGATGCGCGAAGAAGGCCGAAAAGGCGCGTTTCTATATTCGTGAGTCGCGCGCGGGGAGATAGGCTAGAAAGCAGCTATAAGTTATAAGCTGCAAGCCACAAGTCGGTTCGCTTGCAGCTTGCAGCTTACAGCCGTTTACGGAGTAAACCATGATCGATAGGTTGGTGGCCCGGGTCTTAGGCTTGGAAATTCGTCTATTGGCCTGTCAGGCACGCTTGAGTGCCCACACCGATCCTGAGGCATTGCACGAGTTGCGTACCACGGTGCGCCGGTTGCGCAGCCTGCTGCGGCCGTTGCGCGGGTTGCCCGGAGTCGAGCAGCTGGAAGCGGCGGCGTCCGAAGTTGGCGACTTGACCACGCCATTGCGTGATCGTGAGGTGTTGGCTGCCTACTTGCTCGAAAACGATCAAGTGCAAGCCGCGCAGCGGCGCATGGTGCAAATGGCCAAGGCTTATCCTGCGGTGGCGACCAGTACGGAGTTTAAGCAGCTGCTGTTGATCCTCGATGCCTTTCCGCGATTCCTGCGCGCTGCTCAGCGCCAGGGTTTGCTCAAGGGGCTGGACAAGCGCATCGAAAAACGCCTGGGCAAACAGTGGAAGAAACTCGACACCGCCTTGCACGATCCGGCCCATGACCGCCATCGTTTGCGCTTGCTGATCAAGCGCGTACGTTATGGCATCGACGCTTACCCCGAACTGGATCGCCTGCCCAAGGCCGCCATGCCCCGACTGAAATCTGCCCAAGGGGCCTTGGGGGACTGGCACGACTGTGTGCAATGGCTGGCGATGGCCGAGCAGGAAGCGGATTTGCAGCCTTGTGTCGCCGTTTGGCAAGCCACCATGGCCAAGGCCGAACAGCGTGCCGACCGGGTGCTGGAAAAACTCAGCAAGGCCTGTTTCAAATCCTGAACCCACCACGACCCCTGTAGGAGCTGCCGCAGGCTGCGATCTTTTGATCTTTGTTTTTAAAATCAAAAGATCGCAGCCTGCGGCAGCTCCTACACAGGCGCAGGCGGCTTATCTGTCAGTCAATTTGACCGGAATAGGCACTGTACAGCCCCAGTGAGCTGGTTAAGATTCCTTCATCCGTTTCCTGCCTTGAGGTCTTCATGCGCTTTTGCGATTTGCTCGACGCTGTTCGCCGTCAACCACTGGAACTGTCGATCCCGCCCGGATGGGCGCAAGGCCGAGCCAGTTTCGGCGGCCTGGTGGCTGCCTTGCAGTACGAAGCCATGCGCGCCAAGGTGCCAGCGGACCGGCCGGTACGCTCACTGGCAATCACCTTTGTCGGCCCGGTCGAACCCGACGTGCCGGTCAGTTTTGAAGTTGATGTATTGCGCGAGGGCAAGGCGGTCAGCCAGGTGTTGGGCCGCGCGATGCAGAGGGGGCAGGTCGTCACGCTGGTTCAGGGCAGCTTCGGCGCCTCGCGTCCATCGGAAGTGGCGGTGCAAGCGTTGCCGGCGCCAGAGATGAAGCATTGGGACGACTGTCAGGAACTGCCTTTCATCGAGGGCGTGCTCCCGCAATTCATGCAGCACCTGGCAATGCGCTGGAGTGTTGGCGGGTTGCCATTCAGCGGCAATACATCGCGTCAAATGGGCGGCTGGGTGCGCTTGCGGGGTGATGTGAAGGAGGAGTCGGTCACCGAAGCGCACATCCTGGCGCTGGTGGATGCCTGGCCACCGGCCCTGATGCCGTTTCTGAAGAAGCCGGCGATGGGCAGCACGCTGACCTGGACCATCGAATTCGTCCAGCCATTGCTGGCACTAAGCACCCTGGACTGGTGCAAATACCTGGTTGAAACCGAGCATGCCGCCGACGGCTACGGCCATGCCGCGGCGAAGCTGTGGGATGTGGAGGGGCGGTTGATTGCCATGAGCCGGCAGACGGTGACGGTGTTCGGCTGATCAATGACGACGGTGGCGCTCGCGCCAGGCGCGCCACCAGCCGCCGCTGAGGACGTATCGCGGGAAGGTCAGGAACTGCTCGACCAGCAAGCGTGAAACCGCATCTTTGCGATCACTGAATGGCTCGGAGGCTTGCGCCTCCAGGGTATGGCCGTGACGTTGCAGACCCAAGGCGGCAATCACACCGATGACGCCGATGGCGAAATTCGCCAGGTTCAGGCCGAATACCCCGCAGGCGATCAGCAGGAAGGCGACAATGAACAGTGGCACGGCAATCAGGTGCAACACCAGGTTGGTCGGGTGTTGGTGATTGTTCGGGTACGCACGCCATTGCCAGGCGGGAAGGTTGGGGTGACGTTTACCCATGATGCTTATCCTCGATCCTTGTTGAACTCATGAATCAAGGATAGGCCCGGTAGATGCGGGCGGCGAATCAAGCTTGGCTATCGAAGCGATAGGGGTCATGTCCACCCTCGATGTTATAGCTTGAGCTGCCCGATCGCCGTGCTCAACTCGCCGGCCAACACCGCCAGTTCATCACTGGTTGTAGCCGAGCTGACGGTCTGGCGCACCGTATTTTCGGTCACATCGCGGATGCTCACCACCGCCCGGTTCATCTCTTCGGCCACCTGGCTTTGTTGCTCGGCCGCCACGGCGATCTGGGTGTTGCTTTCGCGCATCTGCGCCACTGCCCCGGTAATCTGCGCCAACGCGGCCCCAGCCTCCTGGGCTTGCTGTACGCATTCATCGGCCTTGAATGAACTCTCCTGCATGAAGTCCACCGCATCGCGAGTACCTGATTGCAAGGCGGACACCATCACGGTGATTTCATCGGTGGAGGTTTGGACGCGCTTGGCCAGGTTGCGCACTTCATCGGCGACCACCGCAAACCCCCGGCCCATTTCGCCGGCCCGGGCCGCTTCGATTGCCGCGTTCAGCGCCAGCAAATTGGTCTGCTCGGCAATGCTGTGAATTACGTTGACCACACCGTTGATCTTCTGGCTGTCCTCGGCGAGGCGCTGGATCATCTCGGCGGTCTGCTGCACCCCGGTAGACAGTCCGGCAATCGATCGCTGTACCCGCATGACCACTTCCTGCCCGCTGCCGGCCAAGGTGTCGGCAGATTGCGAAAGGTCTCGGGTGGCACCGGCGTGCTGGGCGATGTGATAGACGGTGGCGGTCATTTCATTGATGGCCGTTGCCGCCTGATCGGTTTCGCTCTGCTGGCCAAGCATGCCATGACGCACTTCATTCATGTTCGATGCCAGGCGTGCGGCACCTTCGTCCAGTTGTCGGACGGTGCTGGCGACGGTGCTGACCACGCCTTGGTAACCGGCCTGCATGGCGTTGAAAGCGTTGGCCATCTGCCCGACTTCGTCGCTGCAAGTCAGCGGGACACGGGCCGACAAGTCGCCAGTTTTTTCAACGTGGAGCATCACGTCTTTCAGGGTATTGAGTTGACTGAGCAAAAAGCGAATCAACAACTGTGAGGCACCGAGCATTGCCAGCATCAGGATAAACACCGCCAGCGCATAATTGACAACACGCTCGCTGAACACCTGGCCCAGGCTTGGACCATGGGCAATCAAGGCGACCCGCTGGCCGTCCGTGCGGGTGAAGACTTCGGCGCCGATCGGCGGGTTGTCACCGAAATATGGCAGCGCGTCGAACTCGACCCAGCCGGTGGCATCGGCCAGTGCCTGCAGCGGCTGTCCGTCCAGCCGCGGTGCCTGGCCGTGATCGAAGGTCAGCAGGTTCCCGGCCCTGGGCAGCGGCTGCCCGGCAGGCCAGGCTTCGAGCAATCGCGCCTGGGCCTGGGCCGATTCCTGGGCGGCATGGCTGCGGGCTTGTTGTTCGAGCTGCACGGCATAAAACACCAGCAGTAGCGTGGTGACGAAAGCGACGGCGTTCACCGCCCAGAATTTGTACTTCAGCGAGATATTGCTAAGCCAGGCACCCATGGAGGTCTTCTCTGATAGCGGAAACAGTTTTGGCAAGGTGCCATTATTGTGCCGCTATTGTTGGGCTGAACGCTTGATGCAGGTCAAGATTGCGAGGCTTGCTTGCAAGACGCCATCGCAGGGCGTAATGCGCTATCCTGCGCGCCCTGAAAATTTACCAGCTACAGGATCCGCCCCCATGAAAGCCGCCCTCATCGAACTCATCAGCAACATCAGCTCCGGGTGCATGGCCGATGACGAAATCGAGAAAGTCGCTGATGAAGCGGCCCAGGCTTACGCTGATCCAGCGGCTTTCCTGAGCGCCAACCCGGACATCAACTACGACGACAGCTTCCCGATCCCGCTGGGTGAGTGGGTCGTGGTTGGCAGCTTGCCCGATACCGTGCTGTTTCAGGCCGACACCTATGTGGACCTGTTTGCCCAGATCGTCGCCTCGTTCGGCCCGGGGGTTGAGTTCAATCTCAAGCCCAAGCAGTTGGCCAGGACCGAAGCCCTGACCGCACTGAATCGCATCCAGGTGCAGATGAGCAGCCTGAACAAGGAAAACGGTGGCTACACGCTGATGAACTTCAGCCAACTGCTGGACGATGAACTGCAAGTGGTGCTGGTCTATGGCAATGCCGTGCCTCGGGTGCTCGAACTGTGCGCGCAAGTCGGCATCGCCGCTGCGCCATCGCTGGAAGCCTTGAAAGTGGCGATCCACGTCTGAACCGCTAAAGCTGTCAAAAAAAGGGAACCCTGTTCACGGCGGGCTATCCTAAGAGGGCATATCACTCTTCAGGAGCGTCATCATGGGTTCCACGTTCAATAGCCTGGTTGGCTTGATCATTCTTGCCCTGGATATCTGGGCAATCATCAACGTGCTGAAAAGTGGCGCCGAGACCGGAATGAAAATCTTCTGGGTGCTGTTGATCCTGTTGCTGCCGGTTCTGGGCCTGATCATCTGGGCCATTGCGGGCCCACGAGGAAATGTGCGTATCTGAAGCGAAACACTCGCCGGAACATTGCCCGGCGCCCGAGGTCGAGATAGGTGTAAGCCTATCCATGGGTTTTATCGAGGAGGCACCGATGCAAAGGTGGAAAGTCACTTTCGTGGATGATCATGGTGAAGTAATCGATGAAGAATTCGAGTGCGAGGAGTGCCCGAGTCACGAAGAGGCCGCCAAACTCATCAAGGCACGATTGCTTCCCGTGGCCGCCGAACTGGATCTGAACGACTATGAGGGCCGCACCCCTGATGCAGGCGTCAAAAGCCTGAAGGCCCAGAACAGTATTGAAATTCGCAGCATCACCCCCGTCTGAACCTCTTCTCGTTATCGACTACAGCAGAACCAGGCCTTGGCAGCGGCTCTATCTTGGGGCTACTCTGCAAGCGAGATCAGCGAATGGATCGCTAAGGTCTGGTCTTGTCAGCTCCATGCTTGTTTCCCGTCGCGCGCACCCTTGGGTTCGCACAAGGGAGTACGGAAAGTCTATCCATCAGTTTGAGGAGGACGTTTCATGAGCACAGCCTATCAAGAAGACATCAGCAGCAGTGTGTTGCGCCGCATGAAAGAAGGCGGTTTTGATTTTTCCCGGTTCCATCCCATCGAGTTCTACGCCATTTTCCCGGACGAGGAGCGGGCACGCAGGGCGGCAGGTCATTTTCACCGTGGTGAATCCCTGGATGCGCAAATCAGTGTGCGCGACGATGGCGCCTGGGCTTTGGAGTTGTGCAAGGTCATGTATGCGACCTACGACGACATTGGCGATTTCGAACAGGGTTTCGAGGCAGTGGTCGAGCCTCTGGGCGGCATCATCGAAGGCTGGGGTGTGAAACAGGAGGTACGAGGGCGACTCGCATAAACCTATGAACAGTTACAACCAGCAATGACGGCTAACCTTCGGGTTGGCCGTTTTCGTTTTTGCCGATGGCAATCGAACAAGGCCGACCCGTTCGCCGGCAAGCCGGCGCCTACGGTCTATGCTGGTGATGGGCGACAACAACGCCTTGCAATGAAGCGGGGGCCGTCAGGTGGGGGCATTTGCCGCACAGGATTGGTGCGGCGCTCGCGTGGTGATTATCTAACCGATTGAAATCAAAGCGTTTCTGCCGATGGCACGGGCCTTGCGAAGGCCTGTATGTCCGGGTGACAAGGAGTACGGCATGATCCGCACCTATTTTGATGAGATGTACGACGCTGGCGGCCAGGTCCGCCCGCATTATCGGGAGTTTGCCCGTTGGCTGGCCGAGACGCCTGACGAGCTTCTGGCACAACGGCGACGCGAGGCCGATCTGCTGTTTCATCGCGCCGGGATTACCTTCACGCTCTACGGTGATGAGCAGGGCACAGAGCGCCTGATTCCCTTCGACACCATCCCGCGCAGTATCCCCGCCAGTGAATGGCGCGTGGTCGAGCGCGGCTGTATCCAGCGGGTCAAGGCGTTGAACATGTTTCTCGCCGACCTTTACCACGAGCAGCGCATCATCAAGGCCGGGATCATTCCGGCCGAGCAGGTGCTGGCCAACGAGCAGTACCAGTTGGCGATGCAAGGCCTGGACCTGCATCGGGATATCTATTCGCACATTTCCGGCGTCGACCTGGTGCGCGACGGCGACGGCACGTACTACGTGCTCGAAGACAATCTTCGTACACCGAGCGGCGTCAGCTACATGCTCGAAGACCGCAAGATGATGATGCGCCTGTTCCCCGAGTTGTTTGCGGCCCAGCGCATTGCCCCCATCGACCATTACCCGAACCTGTTGCTCGACACCCTGAAAAGCTCAAGCCCGATCGAAAATCCGAGTGTCGTGGTGCTGACGCCGGGGCGCTTCAACAGCGCCTTCTTCGAGCATGCATTCCTGGCGCGAGAAATGGGCGTGGAGCTGGTGGAGGGTGCGGACCTGTTCGTGCGTGACGACAAGGTGTTCATGCGCACCACCGACGGGCCGAAAGCCGTCGATGTGATTTACCGCCGTCTCGACGATGCGTTCCTTGACCCGCTGGCGTTCAATCCCGACTCGATGCTGGGCGTGCCCGGCCTGCTGTCGTCCTATCGTTCGGGCAATGTCGTGTTGGCGAACGCCATCGGAACCGGGGTGGCAGACGACAAATCGGTGTATCCATTCGTCACCGACATGATCCGTTTCTACCTGGACGAAGAACCGATCCTGAAAAACGTACCCACGTGGCAGTGTCGCAATCCTTCTGAGCTGTCCCACGTCCTGGCCAACCTTCCGGAGCTCGTGGTCAAGGAAACCCAGGGCTCCGGCGGCTACGGAATGCTGGTGGGGCCCGCGGCGAGCGCAGCGGAAATCGAAGCCTTCCGCGCGCGCATCATCGCCAAGCCCCATGCCTACATCGCACAGCCGACACTGTCGCTGTCGACCTGTCCGACCTTTGTCGAAAGCGGCATCGCGCCACGCCATATCGACCTGCGTCCGTTTGTACTGTCTGGCCGCGAAACCCGGGTCGTGCCCGGCGGCTTGACCCGTGTCGCCCTGCGCGAAGGCTCCCTGGTGGTGAATTCCTCCCAGGGCGGCGGAACCAAGGACACCTGGGTGGTTGAGGATTGAAGGAAGCCTGACATGTTAAGTAGAACTGCCTCGGATTTGTATTGGATGTCGCGTTACCTGGAGCGGGCGGAAAACCTCGCGCGGATGCTCGACATCAGTTATTCGCTGTCGCTGATGCCCCAGGATGGCCGTGGGAACGGCCTGCACGAGTTGGCCATGCCGTTGCTGATTACCGGCACGCTGGATGATTATCTCGAACGCCACGGCGAGCTGCATGCCGAAAGGTTGTTGCATTTCTTTGCCCTGGACGCGGCCAACCCGGCCAGCATCTACAGTTGCCTCGGGGCCGCACGGGCCAGTGCCCACGCGGTACGTGGCCGCATCACCGCCGACATGTGGGAAAACATCAACGCCACTTGGCTGGAGATTCGCGGCATCGCCGAACAGGGCCTGGGCCGCTACGGCATGAGCCGTTTCTGCGAGTGGATCAAGGAACGTTCCCATCTGTTCCGTGGTGCGTCCTACGGCACCATCATGCGCAACGACGCGTTCCGTTTCATTCGCCTGGGGACATTCATCGAAAGGGCCGACAACACACTGCGCCTGCTCGATGCGCGCTACGAAATGGCCGGTGATCAGGCCGAAGCGGTCAGCGACGGCACGGCCCACGCCTATTACCAATGGAGTGCGTTGTTGCGGGCCCTGTCGTCTTTCGAGGCGTACACCGAGATCTACCGTGACGCCCCCGGCGCCCGGCATGTGGCCGAGTTGCTGCTGCTGCGGGCCGATGTTCCACGCTCTTTGCGCGCCTGCACCGAAGAAATCGATCTGATCCTGGCGCAACTGCCAGGGGCCAATGGCCGCCCGGCACAGCGCTTGGCTGCGGAGATGGACGCACGATTGCGCTATACCGGCATCAACGAAATCCTCGACGAAGGCCTGCATGCCTGGCTGACCGAGTTCATCCCGCTGGTGCGTCAGTTGGGTAATGCCATTCACAGTTCCTACCTGGAGGCTGCATGAGACTTTCCATAAGCCACGAGACCACCTATCACTACGAGGATCAGGTGCGGGCGAGCATCCAGTACCTGCGGCTGACGCCTCACGACAGCGAGCGCCAACACGTGCTCAGTTGGCAGCTCGATCTGCCGCGGCCGGTGCGCGCGCAACTGGATCCGTTCGGCAACATCCTGCACGTACTGACCATGGACGAACCCCACGCGGCCATCATCATCGGTGCCCGTGGCCAGGTCGACATCGACGAGTTGCGCGAAGCCGAGCACGAGAGCCAGTCGGCATTGCCGTTCTTGCGTTTCACCCGGCTGACCGAGGCCGACCAGGCGCTACGCGCGTTCGCCGACAAGGCGTGCAAGCAGCGCCGCGACCGAACGGCGCTGATCGACTTGATGCATGGCTTGAACCAGCACATGACCTACACGCCGGGCGCCACCGAAGTGGACACCAGCGCCGCCCAGGCTTTCGCCGGGCGTTCGGGTGTGTGCCAGGACCATACCCACGCGTTCCTCGCCTGCGCCCGCAGCCTGGGCGTGCCGGCGCGTTATGTGTCGGGTTACCTGTACAGCGAAAACAGCGAACACCTGGCCAGCCACGCCTGGGCCGAAGCCTGGCTCGATGACGCCTGGTACAGCTTCGATGTGACCAATGAACTGGCCCGTCCTGAACGCCATTTGAAGCTCGCGGTAGGGCTCGATTACCTGGACGCCTGCCCGGTACGTGGCATGCGCCGCGGTGGTGGGTGTGAGCAGATGCATGCAAAAGTGTTCGTATCGCCGACGCCTGTGCCGGTGATTTCCGTACAACAGCAGTAATCAGCAACCGCTCATCCTGTAGGAGCGAGCATGCTCGCGAAGAACGCGAGATCACCGCGGGGTGTCAGGTTTCCAGCGTTATCGTTGACGACCATCGCGAGCAGGCTCGCTCCTACAGGGGGATGTGGTCAGGGCCTGACCTTGCGCCCGGCCATGTGCTGCAAATACCCCACCAACATCTGCAGATCCCCATCCGGCAACACCTCGGCCGAGAACCCCGGCATTTTCGCCTGCGGCCACTGGCGCAAACTCTGCGGGTCGCGGATATAGCGCTGGAGGAAATCCGCGCCGAAGTACTCGGTCGGGTTGTACGGGATATTCAGGTCCGGGCCGAACTGCGAATCACCGGCACCGTTGAGTCGATGGCACGCCAGGCAGTTTTTCTGAAACAGCGCAAAGCCCTTGTTCACCGGATCGTCGGCCTTCAACGCAGGATCAGGCAGCAGGGCAGGGAAACGCGCGGCCACCGGTGCCATGCGCTTGATGCTGGCGACTTCGAACGGCCATTGTTCCGGGCTGATGTTGCCTGCACGCGGATCGGTCCAGACCAGGTAAAACGGCCCGGCGCTGTGTTTGCCTTCTGCCAGCGGCGGCCACGGCTGGGCCGGATCTTCGATCGCCAGCCAGGCACGCGCGCCTTGGGTATTGAGCAGCGGCGCCGCCGACAACTCGGCCGCAAAGCCGTCCAGCGCCACGGCTTGCAGGTGATCGTCAGGCTTGATGTCGGTCAATAGCGCAGCGAGCGGCACGGCGCGATAAGTCATGTCACGCTTGTAGGACACATCATTGCTGATACTGATGGTCTGGATCTGAGGATGCTTGAGCAACTCCTCGGATTGCCACGTGCGACTGTTCGCGCCCAGCTCAAGGTTCAGCTGTGCGGCATGAAGAGGCGTGCTGAGTAGCAGGGCCCCGAACACAATAAGCGTTTTCAAATGATCGCCATCCATGTCGTGCAAGTGCCGCAGAGGTTGGCACAGCCATACTGGCACGGGAAGCGAGCCAGTCACATTTTTACATGGCGATTAAAGACCTGCCGCCGTCTTTTCAAGATCGACTAACCGATCACCTTGGTCAGGTTTGGCAAAATCAACAATAGAGTGGTGGCGAAAAGAATGAGCCCGGCTTGACGAACTTTCGATTGTTTGAACATGGCTGACCGCCTTTTTTTTGTTATTTCCTGATGCCTGCCTGCCCATCTCCATGACGGCAAACGTTGCACTTCCTGTAGCACGAGCGTCTCGGCAAAACCCGACGACAACTTCGTACACCTTCACCTTAGAGCCCGCGTCACACTTGGTTTAGATCCATTTAGTATGGTGTTGTCACGGAATGCTATTAAAAAGGCATGAGGCCAATTGCCAGCTTCTTGAGCGGCCTTTTGCTAGACACCTGCGTGTGCTGAACCCCTTCACCGGGGGCGGGATGACCGTCCGTCTGAGCGTGTGGGTCAACGTTGATGAACGTTGCGGTCATTGAATGGCCGGCAGCTCGGAATAAGGTGGAGGCTCTCTGGAAGATCAGAAGATTGCAGCCCCATCAGGTTCGAGGACGCCATGACCCAAGCTTTGATTTTCGACGCGTTACGTACGCCCCGTGGCAAAGGCAAGCCCAGTGGCGCCTTGCACAGTGTCAAGCCGGTGAGCCTGGTGGCCGGCTTGCTCACGGCGCTGCAACAGCGAACCGACCTTGATACCAGCCAGGTCGACGACGTGGTACTCGGATGCGTGACGCCCATCGGCGACCAGGGCTCTGACATCGCCAAGACCGCGGTCCAGGTGGCGGAATGGGACGTCAGCGTGGCGGGCGTGCAGATCAACCGTTTCTGCGCCTCGGGGCTGGAGGCAGTGAACCTGGGGGCGATGAAAGTCCGTTCCGGTTTCGAAGACCTGGTGGTGGTCGGCGGCGTCGAGTCGATGTCACGCATCCCCATGGGCAGCGACGGCGGGGCGTGGGCGCTGGACCCGCAAACCAACCTGCACGGCCATTTCATTCCACAGGGCGTGAGCGCCGACCTGATCGCCACGCTTGAAGGTTTCAGCCGGCAGGACGTCGATGCCTACGCCTTGCACTCGCAACAAAAAGCCGCAAGGGCGAGGGCTGGCGGGGCGTTCAAAAACTCATTGGTGCCGGTGCAGGACCAGAACGGCATCATCCTGCTCGATCATGACGAGTTCATCCGCGCCGAATCGACCCTGGAAGGCCTTGGCAAACTCAAGCCGAGTTTCGAAATGATCGGGCAAATGGGGTTCGACGCCACTGCGCTGCGGGTTTTCAGCCAGGTGGAGCGGATCGATCATGTACACACCCCCGGCAACAGTTCCGGGATCGTCGACGGCGCAGCGTTGATGTTGATCGGCTCCGAAGCCATGGGCCAGGTCCTGGGCTTGCAGCCACGGGCGCGGATCGTCGCCACCGCAGTCACCAGCACCGATCCGACCCTGATGCTCACCGGTCCTGCGCCGGCCACCCGCAAGGCGTTGGCCAAGGCCGGGTTGCGGGTCGAAGACATTGATCTGTTCGAGGTCAACGAGGCGTTTGCCTCGGTGGTGTTGAAGTTCATCAGGGACATGGCCGTCGACCCGGAAAAAGTCAATGTCAACGGCGGCTCCATTGCCATGGGCCACCCGTTGGGCGCCACAGGCTGCGCCATTCTCGGCACGCTGCTCGATGAACTGGAAAGCCGGAGCCTGCGCTATGGCCTGGCGACTTTGTGTGTCGGCGGCGGCATGGGCATTGCCACCATCATCGAACGCCTCTGAGCCCCGATTGCAAGGAACCTGTATATGAGCCAAGCCATTCGCTACGAAAAAGGCCAGGACCGGATCGTCGTCCTGACCATCGACCTGCCGGGCCAGAGCGCCAACACCATGAATGCGCTTTACCGCGAAGCCATGGCCGACTGTGTCGCCCGCCTGCAGGCCGAAAAAAACAGCATCGCGGGTGTGATCATCACCTCGGCCAAGAAAACCTTCTTTGCCGGCGGCGATCTCAATGAGCTGATCAAGGTCGACAGGCCCCAGGCCACGGCTTTTTACAACAGGGTGCTGAGCCTCAAGAGCCAACTGCGCACCCTGGAAACCATTGGTAAACCCGTGGTCGCCGCAATCAATGGCGCGGCGTTGGGTGGAGGCTGGGAAATCTGCCTGGCTTGCCATCACCGCATAGCGCTGGACGATCCTTCCCTGCAACTCGGCCTGCCGGAAGTGACCCTCGGTTTGCTGCCGGGGGGTGGCGGCGTGGTACGCATGGTGCGAATGCTGGGCATTGAAAAAGCCCTGCCGTACCTGCTCGAAGGCAAGAAATTAGCCCCGCAGAAGGCCTTGCAAGCGGGTTTGATCGATGACCTGGCGAGCGATCGCGAGGCGCTGCTGAACAAGGCACGCACTTGGATCAAGGCCAATCCGACGGCGGTCCAGCGCTGGGACGTGAAGGGCTTTCAGATTCCAGGTGGCACGCCGTCGAACCCGAAAGTCGCCCAGATGCTGGCGATTGCACCGTCTATCCTGCGCAGTAAAACCCAGGGTACGTTGCCCGCGCCGGAGAAAATCCTGTGTGCGGCGGTGGAGGGTGCCCAGGTGGATTTCGACACGGCGCAGCTGATTGAAACCCGCTACTTCACAGAGCTGGTCACCGGCCAGGTCGCGAAAAACCTGATTGGCACCTTCTGGTTCCAGCTCAACCAGATCAATGCCGGTGGTTCGCGTCCTGAAGGTTTCGTGCCTTATGTGACGAAAAAAGTCGGCGTGCTCGGCGCCGGGATGATGGGGGCGGGTATCGCTTTTGTCAGCGCGTCGGCCGGTGTCGACGTGGTGCTCAAGGACGTCAACCTGGCAGCGGCCGATAGGGGCAAGGCGCATTCAGCTGCGTTGCTGGACAAGAAAGTGGCGCGCCGGCAGATCAGCGTCGAGCACCGTCAAACCGTGCTGGCGCGCATCCATACCACTGACAACGATGCCGATCTGGCGGGTTGCGACTTGATCATCGAAGCGGTATTCGAGGACCGTGAGCTGAAGGCCAAAGTCTCCTCGGCCGCGCAAAATGTGGTGGGCGCCGATGCACTGATCGCCTCCAACACCTCGACCCTGCCGATCAGTGGCCTCGCCACCGCGGTGGCGGACCCGAGCAAGTTCATTGGCCTGCATTTCTTCAGCCCCGTGGAAAAAATGCCATTGGTGGAAATCATCAAGGGCGCCCGCACCAGCGACGAAACCCTGGCCCGCGGGTTCGATTTCGTCCTGCAAATCCGCAAAACCCCTATCGTCGTCAACGACAGTCGGGGTTTCTTCACCTCTCGGGTGTTCGGCACGTTCACCAATGAAGGCATTGCCATGCTGGGTGAAGGCGTCTGCGCGGCGATGATCGAGACCGAGGCGCGCAAGGCTGGCATGCCAGTCGGACCTCTGGCGATCTCCGACGAAGTTTCCCTCAGCCTCATGAGCCATATCCGCCAGCAAACCGCCAAGGACCTGCAGGCAGAGGGCAAGGCGCTGGTCGAGCACCCGGCGTACGCCGTGATTGACTTGCTGCTCAGCGAGTACAAGCGTGCTGGCAAGGCCGCCGGGGGCGGGTTCTATGAATACCCGGCGGGCGGGCAAAAACAATTATGGCCAGAACTGAAAACCCGCTTTGAAAAGGCTGACAGGCAGATTTCGCCCAAGGATGTGCGCGATCGCCTGCTGTTTGTACAAGCCATCGAAACCGTGCGCTGTGTGGAGGAGGGTGTGCTGACGTCGACGGCGGATGCCAATATCGGCTCGATCTTCGGCATCGGTTTCGCTGCCTGGACCGGCGGTGCACTGCAGTTCATCAATCAGTACGGGGTCAAGGACTTCGTCGCCCGCGCCCAGTACCTGGCCGGGCAATACGGCGAGCGCTTTGCACCGCCGGCCCTGCTGCTGGAAAAAGCCGCCAAGGGCGAGGCGTTTTAGGGATCGGTGACACACTGCGGGGCTTGCCTTGTCACGGTGTTTCAAGGCAGGCTCTGGGGTGTGCATTATTCCCATCACGTGTCAGGTATTTTTTATGTCGTTACGCATCTGCATTCTGGAAACCGACAACCTGCGTCCGGAATTGGTCGACCAATATCAGGGCTACGGGCAGATGTTCAAACACCTGTTTTCGCAGCAACCCATCGCCGCTGAATTCACGATCTATAACGTGGTACAGGGTGAATATCCCAGCGATGACCAGACCTTCGATGCCTACCTGGTCACCGGCAGCAAAGCTGACTCCTTTGGCACCGATCCGTGGATCCAGACCCTCAAGGAGTACCTGCTGACCCGCTATGAGCGTGGCGACAAACTGTTGGGCGTGTGCTTCGGCCATCAGTTGCTGGCGCTGTTGCTGGGCGGCAAAAGCGAACGTGCAACGCAAGGCTGGGGCGTTGGCACGCATAAATACAAACTCGCTGCCAAGGCGCCTTGGATGAACCCGGTGAGGGAAGAGCTGACCCTGTTGATCAGCCACCAGGATCAGGTCACCTCGCTACCGGAAAACGCTACGGTGATCGCCTCCAGCGATTTCTGCCCGTTTGCCGCCTACCACATCAACGACCAGGTGCTGTGCTTCCAGGGGCATCCGGAATTCATCCACGACTATTCCCGGGCCTTGCTGGAAATTCGCCAGCAGGCGCTGGGGGAGCAAGTGTATTCCAAAGGAATCGCGAGCCTGGAAAGTGAACACCACGGCACCACGGTCGCCGAGTGGATGATGCGGTTTGTGGCGCACAAGCCAGAAACCGTTTAACGGCTAAAACCTTCGCGAGCAGGCTCGCTCCCACACTGATCTCCTGCAACATCGGAGATCCGATGTGGGAGCGAGCCTGCTCGCGAATATCCCGGACACATCGGTCTCGATTACAACCACCCCGACCTCTTGAAGCTCATCCACAACCCCACACACCCCACCGTAATGAACCCCAGAACCCCGAAATACCCGTAATGCCAGGTCAACTCCGGCATGTTCTGGAAGTTCATCCCGTAAATTCCCGCCACCGCCGTCGGGAACGCCAGGATCGCCGCCCACGCGGCAAACTTGCGCTGCACCACGCTCTGGCGTGAGGCTTCCAGCAACACCCCGACCTCAATGGTCTGGCTGGCAATGTCCGCCAGGGTCGTCAGGTCCTCCATCTGCCGCGTCACATGAATCTGCACGTCGCGAAAATACGGGCGCATGTTCTTGTCGATGAAGGGAAAGCTCAGTTTTTGCAGTTCCTCGCCAATTTCCACCATCGGCGCCGCGAACCGGCGCAAGCGCAACACATCGCGGCGTAGGCTGTGGAGTTTTTGAATGTCGTGCTCGTTCAGGGAGCCGCACATGACGTTGCGTTCCAGCTCATCGATTTGAGCATGAATGGCTTCGCCCATTGGCTGGTAGTTTTCAATGACAAAATCGAGAATGGCATAGAGTACGAAATCTTCCCCATGCTCCAGCAACAATGGACGCGCCTCACAACGCTGACGCACATAGGCGTAGGACGCCGAATGGCCGTTGCGCGCGGTGATGATGTAGCCGTTGCCGGCAAAAATATGGGTCTCAATGAACTTGAGCTTGCCTTCTTCCATGATGGGCGAATACGTAACGATGAACAGCGCATCGCCAAAGGTTTCCAGCTTCGGACGGCTGTGTTTTTCCAGGGCGTCTTCAATGGCCAGTTCATGCAGGTTGAACTGGCGTTGCAGGTTGTACAGTTCCTCGGCGTTCGGCTCTTCAAGGCCGATCCAGACAAAGTGCCCCGGCTTTGCAGCCCAGGCTGCGCCTTCGTCGAGGGTGATGTTGGTGACTTTTTTACCAGCGCTGTAAACCGCAGCAGCAACAACTCTACCCATGATGTTGATTCACTTCTTCTTGGCAGCTTTCTATGGCAAATGGCCGTGGCAGGCAGCGTTCAGCTTAGCCTTGTCTGCTATCGAGAGTCAGTGAAATCTTGTAGGAGCCAGGCTTGCCGGCGAAGGCGCCCGCCCATTCGATGGATTTGTCTGCGGTCGTACTGCATTTTCAAGCGGCTTGCAGCTGCCGATCCATCGAATCGATGCATTCGCGCATCTGCTCGCGGCACTGGGCCATTAACATCGGCATGTCATCCAGGCTCAATCCCGCGGTCGGAATGGCCGGCAAGGAACGGATCAGAATTTTCCCACTGCGCCAGCGGTTCAATCGCATGTGCTTGACGTAACTGCTGACACACACCGGTACGATGGGCACCCCGGCCGCGATGGCCATCTGGAAGGCGCCTTTTTTGAACGGCAACAGCTCTTCGCCCAGGTTGCGCGTGCCTTCCGGGAAAACCCAGATCGAAGTGTCTTCGTTTTGCAGGGTATGGGTGGTGGTCAACATCGACTGACGCGCCTTCTGCGCATTGCCACGGTCGATCAGCACATTGCCGGCCAGCCAGAACAACTGCCCGAACAAGGGCACCCATTTCAGGCTCTTTTTGCCGATGCATACCGTACGGCGGGGCACCACATTGCCAAACACGAACAAATCATAGTTGGACTGGTGGTTGGCAATGATCACGCAACTGTCGGGTTTGTCCATCAACGGCCCGACGTCGGCTTTTACCCGCAGTCGCAGAATGCACATTGCTGGCCACGCATAGAGGCGCGCGCACAGGCGACTGTTGTCCGGATTGAACGGGCGACACAGGCCAAGCACGACGCCCAGCACGCCCGCCACAATAAAGTGCAGGCCCATCAAAGACATACGTAAAGCGAACAGCATTTGCAGGCCCCACCGGGACAAAAGGTGGCGCAGTGTACGGATGTGCACTGTTTTCGGCAATTGCCACTATAGAGGCGGGAGATAGGCGATGTTTGAGCGCATGTTTCCGACTGAGGGGGCAGACGCGCTCTAGAGCGGTTGAAGACTTTTCAACGTGGCGTGTATGAAAAGCCCGACACGACGGTCGGGCTTTTCGTTGCTGCAGGTTGGGGCTTAACCCATATGCTCCTGATCCAGCATGATTGCGTTGTCCAGGGTGTCCAGCAGTGCCTTGCGTACTTTGAGCTTGGTGTTCTTGTGGGCGGTCATGTTGATCTTCTTCAACTGACGAGCCGCTGTCAGTGCTGCACCTTGCAGCTCCTCGGCCGACACCACCACGTCAAGGAAACCGGCATCCACCGCAGACTGCGGATTGAACATCTCAGCGTTGATCACCGAACGGTGGAACGCCGATTTGCGCAGGCGATCACGGGCCAGCTCGATACCGGCGTGGTGCATGGTCATGCCGATCTGTACTTCATTCAGGCCAATGCTGAACGGACCGTCGACACCGATGCGATAGTCGGCGGACAGCAGCAGAAACGCGCCCTTGGCCACGGCATGCCCAGGGCAAGCCACAATCACCGGGAAAGGGTGCGACAACAGGCGACGGGCGAGCGTCGAGCCGGCAGTCACCAGCGCCATGGCTTCTTTAGGGCCGGACGTCATCACTTTCAGATCGTACCCGCCCGACAGAATCCCTGGCTGACCGGTAATGATCACCACCGCGCGATCAGTCACCGCCTGATCCAGCGCAGCGTTGAACGCCGCAATCACGTCCGGAGAGATGGCATTGACCTTGCCGTTGCTCAAGGTCAGGGTCGCGATACCGTCTTCGAGGTGGTAGGAAATCAACTCACTCATGACGCTAATCCTTTCAGTAAAGTAGGGCAGACGTTACTCACCGACACCCGCCAGGTAAAGCGCCGTGACTGACTCGCCAGTCACGCTTAACGCCGTCGGCCAGCGGCCCCCGGCACGCCAGCCGCGCATCGCCAGCTATATAGAAGGGGATGCCAAGCCGGAGATTGGCCGGTTTGCCATTACCCAGGGCAACCAGAAACAGCTATGCGAGTTAAGCGCATGAAAATTCTGAAAAAAATGTTTGCCATCAGAAAAGCTTTCGACTACATTAGCGCGCCTCGACAGACAGAACTTGTTTGAAGAGATACGGTGAAGTGTCCGAGTGGCTTAAGGAGCACGCCTGGAAAGTGTGTATACAGGAAACTGTATCGAGAGTTCGAATCTCTCCTTCACCGCCACATTTATACGAAAAAGCCCTGATTATTCAGGGCTTTTTCGTTTCTGCGTTTCTGAAAAAAATCCCAGCCCGCGACAATGCTTACCCTGGCATCGCCCAGGACTGCAGCGTGTAACCCCCCTGGCTCAACTCGGCGCGCACTTCTTGCAGCAGGCTTTCCAGCTGCGCCGGGTCGGAATAGGTGCTGCTTGGAATCTGTTTGCGACAAATTCGAGTGGCGGCCCGGTCGATGACGGTCAGGCTCAGGTCGCCATTACCGTCTTGCGGAGCCCAGGCGACGCATTGAAAAGGTTCGAATGCCTGGCCGGCAATCAAGAGTGCTTCGTTGATGCGAAACGGGGTGCTCATGGAGCCTCTCTCCTTGTACCCAAACAAATGACGTGCCGCCGGTTGGGCTTACCGGCGGCTATCTATTGCGTTTGCGTGATTCGATCTTCACCTGTGCAATCAAGCTGCTGTATCGCAGGCGGTGTCCCGCTCTGCTCCACAGCGGTCCTTCATTGCTTTACAAAGCTGCCTGGCGCCGGCTCCAGAGGCGGGTATTGGTCATTGCCGATGTGCGCAACCGCGGGTTGACGCTCGCCTGAGTGCCCCGCCAGCCAGTTGAACCAGTCATTCCACCAGCTACCTTGTTGCTGCTCGGCATTCTTGAACCAGGTCTCGGGGTTTTTAGTCACCCGATTGTTGGTCCAGTAATGACGCTTCTGCTTGGCCGGCGGATTGACGACGCCGGCGATGTGCCCGGAAGCACCCAGTACGAAACGCTTGGGCCCGGAAAGCAGGTGGGTGCTGGCGTAGGCGCTCTTCCACGGCACGATGTGATCGTCATGGGTGGCGAGGATGTAGGCGGGCGCGTCGATTGCACGAAAATCCAGCTTGGTCCCGCAGCACTCCAGCTCGCCTGACTTCAAGTCGTTCTGCAGGTAGGTGTGGCGCAGGTACCAGCAGTACATCGGCCCTGGAAGGTTGGTGCTGTCGTTGTTCCAGAACAGCAGGTCCAGTGGAATCGGCTTTTGCCCCTTGAGGTATTTGTCGACGTTGTAGTTCCACCACAGTTCGTTGGGGCGCAGCAGGGAAAAGGTATTGCCCATGTCTTCGCCACGGAACAATCCGATAGGGCCGTTGACACCGCCAATGGTGCGCTCGCGGTAGGCCACCAGTTCTTCATCGACGAAGATGTCGATGGGACCGGTATCCAGGTAATCGAGGAACGTGGCGAACAGGCTCAGGCTGGCGATCTCGCGGTCGCCACGTGCAGCCAATACGGCCAGCGCCGTACTCAACAGGGTGCCGCCAATGCAGAAACCCACGCAATTGAGGCGCTGTTGGCCACTGATCTCGCGGGTCACTTTCACGGCGTTTATCACCCCGTGCTCGATCAGGTCGTCCCAGGTGGTACCGGCGTGTTCCTGGTCAAAGTTGCGCCAGGAGACCAGGAATACGGGATGTCCCTTTTCCAGCAGGTGGCGGACCATCGAGTTGTCGGGGCGCAGATCAAGGATGTAGTACTTGTTGATCGATGGAGGTACGACGAGCACCGGCTGCTGGTACTGGGTTTCGCTTTGCGGGTAGTACTGGATGAGTTGGAAGATGCGATTCTCGAAGACGACTTCGCCGGGGGTATTGGCCAGGTCGACACCCACCTTGAAGGCGCCGCTATCGCACTGGCGCATTTTGCCTTCGTTCATGTCGCTGGCCATATGCTGCATCCCTGTGATCAGGCTGGCACCTTGGGTCTCGACCGCACGCTGCAACGCATCAGGGTTGCTGGCCAGGAAATTGCTCGGTGCACTGGCGGCAATGGCTTGCTCCACCAGATAGCGCAGGCGTTGGCGTGCTTTCTTTTCGTCGATTCGCAGCTTGTCGAGCAGTTTCAGCAAGAAGCTGGAGTTGAGCAGGTAAAACGCGGCGAGGGAGCCGAACAGGGGGGCGCTCCAGTTGCCGCTGGTGAAGCGTCGATCATCAAAGCTGAAGGGCTGGCCGGTCAGCAGTTTCTGGCCGAGTTGAGCCCATTCAACCTGGTAGTCCGCTTGAAGGCTGTCCAGGGTCTCGCGAGGCAGGTCGAACCAGGTGTCGTGGTCATGCCCGGAAAACCACGGATTGGTGCTCACCCATAGGCGCAATTGTTGCACTGCAAAAGAGGCGATGAACGGAACCTGTCCTGACCAGAAGGTTTTGAATGTATGCGCGTTGTTGTCCATAAAATTCATACCGATGTGCCGGGCAGAAAAAAGCCGCGCTATACCGGATTGCGGCGTAGCGACGGCAAGGGAGGCGGGCAACGTTGTCCGAGGCCAGCCTGATGCGCGGAGCAAGGAGCCCAAGTCCGCGCATTGGCTATTCGTATGCCGTCGGTTAGCGTTCGATAGCCAGGCCGACGCCTTGTCCGCCACCGATGCACAAGGTGGCCAGTCCTTTCTTGCCATCGCGACGGATCAGTTCGTGCACCAGCGACACCAGGATCCGTGCGCCCGACGCGCCGATCGGATGGCCAAGGGCGATCGCGCCGCCGTTGACGTTGACTTTGCTGGTGTCCCAGCCCATCTCTTTGCCAACCGCCAGGGCCTGGGCGGCGAAGGCTTCGTTGGCTTCGATCAGATCCAGGTCTTCGACGCTCCAGCCGGCCTTTTGCAGGGTCAGGCGTGTGGCCGGGACCGGGCCGATACCCATGATCGACGGGTCCACACCGGCGCTGGCATAGGCCTTGATTTTGGCCAGTACTGGTAAGCCCAGCGCTTGGGCTTTGGCGGCGCTGGCCAGCAACAGCACGGCCGCACCGTCGTTGAGGGTCGAAGCGTTGCCAGCGGTCACGCTGCCGTCTTTCTGGAAGGCCGGTTTGAGCTTGGCCAAGGCTTGCGCCGTACTGTCGACACGCGGCTGTTCGTCGGTGTCGAAGGCCAGCGGTTCGCCCTTGCGCTGAGGGATCAGGATCGGCGTGATTTCGCTCTGGAAACGCCCGCCCTCAATGGCGGCGGCGGCCTTCTGTTGCGAGGCGGCAGCGAAGGCATCCTGTGCTTCACGGGAGATTTCGTACTTCTGCGCCAGGTTCTCGGCGGTGATGCCCATGTGGTAGTCGTTGAATGCATCCCACAGGCCATCCTGGATCATGCTGTCTTGCAGTTGCGCATGGCCCATGCGCAGGCCGGTGCGTGCCTTGGGCAGGACATAGGGGGCCAGGCTCATGTTTTCCTGACCGCCAGCGATGATCAGTTCCGCGTCGCCGCAACGGATGGCCTGTACGGCGAGGTGGACCGCCTTGAGGCCGGAGCCGCAGACCTTGTTCAAGGTCAGGGCAGGCGTGGTGTGGGGCAAGCCAGCCTTGATCGCGGTCTGGCGTGCCGGGTTTTGCCCAGCGCCGGCGGTGAGCACCTGGCCGAGGATCACTTCATCAATTTGCGCAGCTTGGACACCCGTCTGCTCCAGCAGGCGGCGAATCACTGCTGCACCCAGTTCGGTCGCGGGAATTGCAGACAAGGCACCCTGGAAACTGCCAATGGCGGTACGCGTAGCGGCAACGATTACGACTTCGTTCATGCATGACCTCATGGAAAAGACAAAATTCGACGAGCAAACCTGGGCATTAAGGCCCGGGTCAGGGTTACTGCATGTTCATGCCGCCGTTTACCGAGAAGTCGGCACCGGTGCTGTAGGCGGATTCATCGGACGCCAGCCAGGCAACGATCGAGGCGATCTCTTCCGGCAGGCCAAGGCGACCCACCGGGATTCCCGAGATCATGCCTTCGAGAATGTCCGGGCGAATGGCCGCGGTCATGGAGGTCTGGATGTAGCCTGGGGATACGGTATTGACGGTCACGCCCTTGCCGGAGACTTCCCGGGCCAGTGCCATGGTGAAACCATGGATGCCAGCCTTGGCGGCGGAGTAGTTGGTCTGGCCGAACTGGCCACGCTGACCGTTGATCGAGGAGATATTGATGATCCGCCCCCAACCTTTGGAGAGCATGCCCTCAATGACCTGCTTGGTGGTGTTGAACAAGCCCGTCAGGTTGGTCCCGATCACGCTGTCCCAGTCTTGCGGGGTGAGCTTGCGAAAAGAGGCGTCGCGAGTGATGCCGGCGTTGTTGACCAGCACATCGATCGGGCCGAATTGTTCACGAGCCATCTCGAAAGCCTTGCGGGTCGACTCCCAGTCGGTGACGTCGCCATAGATGAACTCGAACTCGTAACCTGCCTCACGCTGGCTGGCAGCCCAGTCGTCCTTGCGGCTGGAGTCAGAACTGCAGCCGACGATTACCTTGAATCCTTCCTTGTATAGACGTTGGCTGATTGCTGTACCGATACCGCCCATACCACCCGTTACCAAAGCAATACGACTACGCGATTCCATACATCTACTCCGTTTTTTTTTTTGCGCTGCAGGAGTGGTGATTGTTGGTTATCGACGGGCTGTGGGGGAAGTGTTTGAAGGTGACGTTCTCCTGTCCTTCGGTGCCACGCGGAAGGGAGGGGGATGGCAAAAAATGAGGAGTACCTATACTTGGATCAATACTTAAAACTGAATGGATAGTTAATATTTCTGCAACAGAGTTGAAATATGTTCTACACGTGTCAGCATCGGCTCCGGACAGGACGTTCGGTTCCACTGGTCATTGAGGACGCCATGTACAGGATAAGTTCAGGTTATGCCAGCGTGCTGGCGAATACGTTTTTGGCCCAGGGTCTCGACCTTGCCGCTCTGTGCGAGGAGGCGGGACTGGATATCGGGTTCGTGAATAAACCAGGGGCATTCTGCGAGCGAAACGTTATCTATCGTCTCTGGGATCTGGCGGCCCAGGCTTCGAACGATCCGAATATCGGTCTGAAAGCCTACGGGGAATGCCATCCCAGCAGTTTTCAGATCGTGGGCTACACGATGATGTCCAGTTCGAACCTGAAAAGGGCGCTTGAACGCCTGGTCCGTTTCAGCCCGTTGATCGGCACCGGATTCAGCCTTTTCCTTGTCCAGGAGGAGCAGCATTACCGATTGGCCAGTCTCGATCATCAGCAAGATGGCTCGGTCAAACCACGGCAATATACGGATGCAGCCTTGGCGTCGCTGCTGGGCTTCTGCCGTTGGCTGGCAGGTGGCAAGTCACCGCAACCCATGAGTGTGGAGTTCTCCTATCCCGAGCCAGAAGACACGTCGCAGCATCAGCGACTTTTTGGCTGCCCGCTGAGTTTCGGGGCGGCCTATGACAGCATCCTGTTCGACGGCCAGGAGCTCCTGACGCCATTGAGCATGGCCAATGAGGCGCTGGCCACGCTGCATGACAGTTTTGCCGAAGCTCAATTGGACCAGTTGTCCGGGTACTCGATCGTTGGCAGGATTCGCCGCCTTTTGACCGAGCGCTTGAGCCAGGGGCAAGGCCAGGGGCAGTGTGATATGGAGTCGATTGCAGCAGCGCTGAACATCAGCAAGCGCACACTTCAGCGCGGTCTTGAGAAGGATGGGACGCAATTCAAGGATGTCCTGAGCGATGTGCGCCGGCAGATGGCCGAATTCTACTTGCGCCACTCTCATTTCAACCTGAAGCATGTCACCCACCTGCTCGGCTTTCATGATCACAGCAGCTTCCACAAGGCGTGCACCCGTTGGTTCGGTATGACCCCCGGCCAATATCGAACCCATGAGTCGTTGCCTGTGCTCAAGGACGTCGTGCCGGTCCTACCCATGAGTGCTATAGGTCGGCGCGGGGATCACAAGATCCCAAGCTTCGCCAGAGATTACGTCGAACGGATGCACCGCTAATCTCCTGTGAAGGCACATTGAGAGATGGAGTTCCACGAGGGCCTCCAGGATGACAACCGATTCACTGGGCGCTCGGCTCAGGTGCGTGGAGATTTCGCGGAGGCTGGGCGCCGGTGAAGGCGCCCAGTACGCCGTAAATACCGTAGAAACAGATCTCTTGAGTGGCGTCACGCACGTCGCGGTACGCATTCAGGGTGTCTTGCATCTGGTTGGAGAACAGCTCCTGCCAGGCCAGCAGCGGGTTGTCCTGGTGTGCGGGACGACGGTTACGGTTGACCGCTGAAACTGTCCCGGGCAACCACCATAGCGTCGGATTCAAGCTGCTCCAAAACAATTGCTGCTGATGGAAGGGGTGCGTCCTGCGCATCCATTCGGCCGTGGGTTCGTTGATGATCTGACGCAGCCACGGACGTATCGATCCGTCGTAAAACGCACTGTTGATTTCAGAGGCGCGCACGACCGAAGAGAATTCGCGATCGTCATCACGGACAGGCTCGTGGTCATCGTGAATATCGGCAATTCGCCTTGATTGGAAATGCACCCGGTATTGCATGTCACCGCTGCCTGAAGTGGCCGGCAGGTCGTCAATCAGCATCTCATGCAGCCCGGGCGGCAGCGCATTGATGGCTTCGACCGCACCTAGCAACCCTCGGTGTTCGCGCCGCGCCACCTGGCCCGAGACAAAGATACCCAAGTGGCCGATGCTGGCATGCCGCAGGTAGACGATGGTGCGGCCTGCCTCCTGCAAGGCGAGATCGCTGGAATAGACATCGGCGATCCAGTTCAACGCCTGTTGGGGAGGGGTGATGTTGTCCCCGTAGGAGCAGAACACCACCACCGGCACTTCGATCCGTTTCAGGTCGATACCGTTACTCTTGCGGTCGGCACGGCCCGACAATTGGTTGCCGATGAACAGATCATCGACAATCATCTCGATCTCTTCTCCATTGAGCAGGGTCGGGCTACCCCACCAGCGTTCGAAATCGAGGAAGCGCCCGGCCTCGCTGTCGATCTGGCTGAACAACTGGTAATACTTGCCCCAATAGGTGTTGGCCGGGTCGAGGTTTTCGAAGTTGCTGACCAGCCAGGTACCGTCAAATCGGCCATTGCCCAAGTCGCTGCCAAGGCGAGCCATCCAGCCGCCACCCAGCAGGCCGCCGGTATAGCGCATGGGATTGCGTCCATTGATGCCGGCCCAGTAAGACAAGGGGGCGCCGTTGATAATGATCAGGCCGGGTAGCTCCGGTCGTGTGGCCGCCAGGCCCATCAAGGCCCAGCCGGCCTGGCAGTTGCCGATGATGATCGGCTTGTCGTTGGCTGGGTGCAGGGCGCTGACGGCTTCGATGAACCGGGCCTGGGCCTGGACGATATCGTCCAGGGTTTGCCCAGGCTGTGGCGAGTGACTGAAAGAGATGAAGTAGGTGGGGTGCCCGGCCCTGAGGCTCTCACCTATGATCGAATCCTGCTTGAAACCACCGATTCCCGAACCATGTCCCCCGCGCGGGTCAATGATGATCACCGGCTGGCTGTTACCGTCGATTTCTTGCTCGGGGCCGGGGAGGATCCGCAGCAGTGAAAAATTGACCGGGCGCGCAAGATCAGGGCCAGCGATCAAGGTTTCATGATCGAACTTGAGCAACAGTGGATACCCGGCGCGTTCATGGGCCAGCCTGTTGTCGCCGCGCTGGCGCAGGGTGTCCCAGAACAGCAGGCAGCGTTGGCTGAAGTCGATGACATATTCCTGCCATTGAGCGGGAGTAGGTTGTCTGAGTTGGCCTCGTTTCAGGGGCGTGAGGGTTTTTTTCTGGCGTTGGCGCACAGCCTCGAGGACGTTCAGCGCATTGAGGCGCTGCAGATGACTCAGGTGTTCCCACAGGCCGCGTTGTTCCTGTTGCGATGCACTAATGTCTTCCTGGTCCATGGTGATCTCCTGACGATAGGCATGTAGGAGTCTATAGCGAACATCCGTAGGATAGGGAAGTCTTTTGTGCGGTGCACAAAAAATCGTTGCCAAAAGAAATTGTGCACTGCAATATAAACCCTAACGCGATGACCGGCAGGATCGCTCTCGCGTCCTCAGGCCCGAGTCGGCCTTCAAACCAGGAGATTCAAGCATGTCTTTTTTCAACTCGGAAAAATTGCAAGACGCTCAGAAAGCCAACCTCGACCTCCTGCAGCAAATCAGCGGCAAAATCTTTTCCAGTGTCGAGCAGCTGAGCCAGTTGCAGTTCAAGACCCTGCAGGCCTCCACCGAGGAGCAGTTCGAGGGCTTTCGCAAGCTGCTTTCGGTACGTGATCCACAAGGATTCGCCGAGCTCCAGGCGTCTTTCATCCAGCCAAATGTGCAAGCCGAACGCCTGGCTGATTACAACCGTCAAGTGCAGGCGCTGATTGTCGATACCCACTCGGAAATCGCCAAGCTGACCTCGCGTCAGGTCGAGGCAGGCACCCAGCAGGTGCGAGAGTTTGTTGACGTGATCAGCAAGAATGCACCGGCTGGCTCCGAGCCTGTCGTGGCTGGGTTCAAATCGTCGCTGGCCAATGCCGGTGCCGTTTTTGAAAGTGCACAGAAAGCGGTAAAACAGGCTGCTGACGTTGCCCAGAGCAACTTTGACGCAGCGACCGCTGCAGTTGGCAAAACCGCTGCTGGTGGCAAGGCTGATAGCAAGTAAGCCTGATCAGGCTGGTTACAGGATGGCGATGGGGGTTACTCCCCATCGCCATTTTTTTTCGGCCCGCCATCGGCACCTGGCTTGCCTGGGGGCACGGCGCCGAACATTCCGAAGAGGTTCTGGGTGTTCAGGTAGAGCGCTTTTGACTGGTCGACATACTGGCGCATCAAATCCTGCATGACCGGTGCCTGCTGGTGCATGAACGCGCTCCAGGTTTCGGAGGACTGAGCGCCGGTCTGGGACTGGATGTCGATGACCGTCTGGATGCTTTTGTCCAGATAGCTGCCAAGGACGCTTTGGTAGGGACCGTAGAACTGGATGATCCCCATCAGCATCTCACTGGAGAAGATCGGCTGACCGCCACTTTCGGCTTCCAGAATGACCTGCAGCAAAATACTCCGGGTCAGGTTCTCGCCAGTCTTGGCGTCGACCACCTCGAACGGAATTCTATCGACGACCAATTGGCGTATATCCGCAAGGGTCAGATGACTGCTGGTGTGCGTGTCATACAGACGGCGATTCGGGTATTTCTTGATCAGACGGGTGGTGTTCCGACTGTTTTCTGTCATGCGGGGCTACTCACAGCGAGCCTGGTTTGCTGGCATCTTAACCTACTCTGGGCACTGCCACTCTTATGTGTCGCCTCACAATCACACTGCGGTGTCGGTCAAACTGCTCTGACAGGCTTCGCCCATTCGTCGGGCATTCGCTTGTCTGAACAACAAGTCCGTTAATGACCGGCTAGTCTCAAAATCCTTGGTGATCGATATTTTTCGGGCAAAGGGCTTGCCGGTGTCGATCCCGTATTTTTGAGAGGGGTGAAGCGATGACTGAACCGTACATCGAAGACGACGGCGCAGAATATCCGATCAACAACTACGTTCAATGCGGCCAGACAGAGTATGTGGCCAGCTTTGGCGAAGATCAGGCCAAGGTCCTCAAGATCAAGACCAAGGCATGCCGAGTGTTGAAGGGAAAATTCCTGCCCAAGCTTACAGAACCGGCCAGCAAGTAAATGACCCGCGAGCCAACCCCGTCATCGAACGGGGTTTTTTGTGTGCGCCCAGCA